>NZ_JBNNJZ010000126.1:0-18420 GCF_050270335.1 Streptomyces sp. NPDC059900 | reverse complement strand
GCCCTGGACCGGATGCGCATTCCGAAGTCGTTCAACGCGCGCTCGCCGCAGTCGCGCCGCGACCTGGCGTCCGCGCTGCGCACGAAGGCCGGGCACATCGTGCCCGAGCGCCACCGCAAGGGCCGCGCGGCCGCCGCGGACGACCGCGAGATCGCCCGCCTCCGTACGGAACTGCGCGCGCACCCCTGCCACGGGTGCGACGAGCGGGAGGACCACGCCCGGTGGGCCGAGCGCTACTACCGCCTGCGGCGGGACACCGTGCAGCTGGAGCGGCGGATCGAGGGGCGCACCAACACCATCGCGCGGACCTTCGACCGGATCGTCGCGCTGCTGACCGAGATGGACTATCTGCGGGGCGACGAGGTCACCCAGAACGGCAAGCGGCTCGCCCGGCTCTATGGAGAGCTCGACCTCCTGGCGAGCGAATGCCTGCGGGAAGGCGTGTGGGAAGGGCTCAGCCCGGCCGAACTGGCCGCGTGCGTCTCGGCGTTGGTGTTCGAGGCCCGGATGGCGGACGACGCCCTCGCCCCGAAGCTGCCCTCCGGCAAGGTGAAGGCCTCGCTCGGCGAGATGGTGCGGATCTGGGGGCGGCTCGATGCCCTTGAGGAAGACTTCAAGATCAACCAGGCGGAAGGGGTCGGACAGCGGGAACCTGATCTCGGGTTCGCCTGGGCGGCGTACATGTGGGCGTCCGACAAGGGCCTCGACGAGGTCCTGCGGGAGATCGAGATGCCGGCCGGGGACTTCGTGCGCTGGTGCAAGCAGGTGATCGATGTCCTCGGACAGATCGCGGCTGCCGCTCCGCGGGAGGACTCGACCGTGGCCAGGAACGCACGGAAGGCCGTGGACCAGCTGCTGCGAGGGGTCGTGGCGTACAGCTCGGTTGGCTGACGGCTGACGGCTGACGGCTGACGGCCTACGCCGAGGAGGGCGGGCCCGGGGTTTTGACCCCCGGGCCCGCCCTCTTTCGTATCCAGTTACGCCTGTTCGACGTCATCACTCCATGTGTTCGATTGATCGCCGGGCGTGCAAATGCAGCCGAGTGTATGCCCGTCGGTACGCCCGGTGCAGAGGGTTGCTGAATATGACTCGGCGATGAATTCGGCCCACTAGGCTCGCCCGGAGCGCGGCGAGTTGAAACGAGTTGCGACGAATTCGCGCGCTTGTTCCCAGTTCTTTCGAATAGTTCGGATACGTCTACCACGCTCAACAACCCCTAAAATCCCCCGATTTCACGGAACCAATCCCCCTTTCCTTCCCCTAGACGAGTGTTCAGAGGGCATACATGGTGAGTGTTCAATCGCCTCCCGGTGGCCGAGAAGTCCCTTACGCACGTGCGCTGTTGCTGCCCGCCATGCTGATGGCCGCGGCGACCGGAGCCGCCGTCGCGGCCGTATCGGAACCTGCCCGCATCGCGGTGGGCTTCTGCGGCGCGATCGCGACCCTCGCGGTCGTCGTGGCCGGCGCCGAAGCGGTGCGCCGCGGCCGGCACCTGCGGGCGCTGCACACGCAGTACGCACAGCGGCTCGCCTACCTGGACCGGCGCATCGCGTCCCACGACGACGAGACCATCCGCCTGGGCAGGGAGATCATCCCCGAGGCCGTCTTCCGGCTCCGGCAGGGCGAAGCACCCTCGGAAGTCATCCGCCACCTCGTCGACAGCGACGAGTCCTTCTCCGAACTCCCCGAGTCACAGCGCCAGATGCTCCGCAACGTCCTTGACACCCTGGACACCGGAGAGGCGATGCGCGAGTCCTCGCAGCGCGCCTTCGTCAACATCGCCCGGCGCGTCCAGTCCATCGTCCACCAGCAGGCCGCGGAACTGCGCGAGATGGAGGAGTTCCACGGCCGCAACCCCGAGGTCTTCGACGACCTGCTGCGCATCGACCACGGCACCGCCCTCATCGGCCGCCTCGCCGACTCGATCACCGTGCTCGGCGGCGCCCGGCCGGGACGCCAATGGCCCAAGCCCGTACCGCTGTTCAGCGTGCTGCGCGGCGCCATGTCCCGGATCCTGGAGTACCAGCGCGTCGACCTGCACTCGATCGCCAAGGTCGCCATCCGCGGCACGTCCGTGGAACCGCTCATCCACGCCTGCGCCGAGCTGCTCGACAACGCCACGCGCTACTCGCCGCCGCAGACCCGCGTGCACGTCACCGCCGTCGAGGTGCAGACGGGCATCGCCGTCGAGATCGAGGACGGCGGCGTCAGCCTCAGCGAGGAGGCGCGGGCACGGGCCGAGCGGATGCTCGCACAGGCGCAGGCCGGCATCGACCTGAACGACCTCGGCGAGAGCCCCCGACTCGGCATGGCCGTCGTGGGCCGCCTCTCGCAGATGTACAACCTCCAGGTCTCGCTGCGGCAGTCCGCGTACGGCGGCGTCCGCGCGGTGCTCATCGTCCCGCGCGAGATGATCACCACCGGGCCCGCGCCCGGCCTCGCGCACGGCATCGGCGCGTCTGCCGTGCCCCGGGTGAACTCCGAGGGCCGCCCCATCGAGGAGCCCCACGGCATCCGGCGCAAGAAGCCCCGCGTGATGACGGCCGGGCCGCCGATCCCCAAGCCGCTCACCGCGGCCATGGAGGACGACATCCCCGAGGTCACCGAATGGACGGCGAACGGCCTGCCGCAGCGCCGCAGCCGGGTCCGCACCCCGCTGGCCGAGCGCCTCGCCCAGGAGGCGGCGGACGAGAAGTACGCCAAGCAGCGCGCCCAGTACTCCCGGCAGGCGAGCGCACCGGCCGCTCCCGAACCGGCGAAGAAGGAGGAGAAGGAGCCCGGCCTCTGGATCGAGGCCTTCATGAAGGGCGTCAACGGCGACGACTCCGCGGCCGATGACCCGTTGTTCCCCAAGGGACACAGCGAGACCGACCACGGCAATGCCGACAACGCCGACGAGGGAGGCTGGAAGTGATCCAGCAACGGGCCAATTTCGACTGGATGCTCAAGGAACTCGCCGACGGGGTGCCGCAGACCCGGCAGATCGTCGTGCTCTCCGCGGACGGCCTGCGCATCGCGCGCTACGGCGGAGACCCCGACGGCGCCGACCGGCTCGCCGCCGCCTGCGCGGGACTTCAGTCCCTGGCCGCCGCGGTCGCCACCGAGATCCCGCGCAGCGGCGGCGGGATGCGCATGGTGATCATCGAGGTCGACGGGGGCTACTTCTACCTGATGGCCGCGGGAGCGGGCGCCTACCTCGCCGTGCTCGCCGACGAAACCGTCGACGCGGGCCTCATCGGCAACCGCATGCGGGACCTGGTCGTGCGGATCGGCGCCCATCTGACGAGCCCGCCACGGCGTGACGGGCAGGCCGTATGAGTCCTCCGCAAGGCGAGAACCCCTCCCACCGAGACGACCCTCCCCAACGGGAACGGCGCAGCCCGGAGAATCCCGAGCGGCTCTACATCCTGACCGGTGAGGACACGGAGAGGGCGCCCCTGGACCTCGTCACGCTGATCGTCGCGCACGGCGAGGCACCGCCGACGGCAGAGCCGGAGCACGCCGCGGTCCTGCGGCTGTGCGGGACGCCGCTGTCCGTCGCCGAGATCTCGGCCTATCTCGCGCTGCCGTTCAGCGTGGTGACCGTCCTGCTCACGAAGATGCTCGGGGTCGAACTGGTACAGGCGCGGGCGCCGATCGTCCGCTCCACCCTCCCCGACCGTTCCCTTCTCGAAGCGGTGATGCATGGACTTCAAAAGCTCTGACACGATCACCGGGCCCAGCAGTGACGAGGTCCTGCCGCACACGGCCACGGCGGCCGTGAAGGTCGTGATCGTGGGCGGGTTCGGCGTCGGCAAGACCACGATGGTCGGCTCGGTCAGCGAGATCCGTCCGCTGACCACCGAAGAGACCATGACCCAGGCCGGTATCGGCGTCGACGACAACTACGGCTCGGAGACCAAGACGGCCACCACCGTCGCCATGGACTTCGGCCGGATCAGCCTCTCCGAAGAGCTGGTGCTCTATCTGTTCGGCACCCCCGGCCAGGAGCGCTTCTGGTTCCTGTGGAACGGCCTCTTCGAAGGCGCGCTCGGCGCGGTCGTCCTGATCGACACGCGCCGTCTCGAAGTCAGCTTCGACGTGATCGGCCGCCTCGAGGAGCGCGGTGTGCCCTTCGTCGTCGCCGTGAACGACTTCCCCGACGCGCCCCGTCACCCGATGGACACGCTGCGCCGCGCACTCGACCTCGACGAGGCCGTGCCGATGGTCACGTGCGACGCCCGGCAGCGCGCATCGAGCCGGGACACCCTGCTGACCCTCATGCGCTACCTGCACTCCCTGACCGTGGCCCGCGTCTGACGCCACATCTCATCCGCAACCCCGGAAACTCCCCGGAATCTCTTCCGCAACCCCGGAGCGACGAACGTGACGACCCCTTCCCACTCCCACCCCGGCACGGACGACCCGGCCGTGCCGCCCCCCGGCTGCCCCGCGCACGGCCTCGGGACCGGCCCCGGCGGCGCCCGCCGGCTCTATGGGCCCGAGGCGGACACCGACCTCGCGGGCGTGTACGAGAAGATGCGCGCCGACCACGGCGCGGTGGCCCCGGCCCTGCTGCACAACGACGTACCCATCTGGGCCGTCCTCGGCCACAGCGAGAACCTGCACATGGTGCGCACCCCCTCGCAGTACACCCGCGACGCGCGCCAGTGGCGGGCCGTCCAGGACGGCAGCATGGGCGCCGACCACCCGCTCGCCCCCGTCGTCACCTGGCAGCCCATGGCCAGTTTCGTGGAGGGCGACGAGCACAAGCGGCTGCGCGGCGCGGTCACCGGCGCCATGGCGGGCCTCGACCACCGCGGCATCCGGCGCTACATCAACCGCTACAGCAACCTCCTGCTCAACGACCTCTGCCAGGGCGGCAAGGCCGACCTGGTGAGCGAGTTCGCCGAGCATCTGCCGATGATGGTGATGTGCCATGTCATCGGCATGCCCGAGGAGTACAACGAGCGGATCGTGCAGGCCGCACGCGACATGCTCCGGGGCACCGAGACCGCCATCGCCAGCAACGCGTACATCATGGACGCGCTGATGCGCCTGGTGGCGCGGCGCAGGGCGAAGGCCGAGGAGGACTTCGCCAGCAACCTCATCTCGCAGCCCCAGCAGCTCACCGACGAGGAGGTCGGCACGCACCTGCGGCTCGTGCTCATCGCCTCGTACGAGGCGACGGCCAACCTCATCGCGAACGCCCTGCGCATGGTCCTGACCGACCCGCGTTTCCGCGCCCAGCTCAGCGGCGGCCAGATGACGGTGCCGGAGGCGATCGAGCAGTCCCTGTGGGACG
The DNA here is from genome assembly GCF_050270335.1 of Streptomyces sp. NPDC059900. Classification (NCBI taxonomy): domain Bacteria; kingdom Bacillati; phylum Actinomycetota; class Actinomycetes; order Kitasatosporales; family Streptomycetaceae; genus Streptomyces; species Streptomyces sp. NPDC059900. The sequence continues at coordinate 13,136 of NZ_JBNNJZ010000126.1, read as the reverse complement.
AGCCGCCCTTCAGCGCCATGGTCGGGTACTTCGCCAAGCAGGACACGCAGCTCGGCGGCCAGGAGATCAAGGCGGGCGACGGTCTGATCTTCGGTATCGCGCCGGGCAACGTGGACCCCGTCGTCCGCCCGGATCTCGCCGCGAACATGCAGGGCAACCGCTCCCATCTGGCGTTCGGCGGCGGACCGCACGAGTGTCCCGGGCAGGACATCGGCCGTGCCATCGCCGAAACCGGCGTGGACGCGCTCCTCATGCGCTTCCCGGACGTGGAACTGGCCGTCGAGGAGCATGAGTTGAGGTGGACCTCGTCGATCCTCTCCCGGCACCTGGTGGAGCTTCCCGTGCACTTCGCGCCGCGGCCTCCGCAGGACGTGATGGCGCGGCCCATGGCGCGGGTGCCCGACGCGCGGGGCGACTGGCAGGTGTCCTCGCCGGCGCCGCGGCCCGCGACACCGCAGCCGGCGGCGCCCGCCGGGACGCCGCCCGTGCCCGACTCGGCGCCGGTGACCGCGCCCGTGCCGCGGCAGGGGGCGTGGCGGCGCCTTGTCACCTGGTGGCGCGGCTACTGACCGTCCGCCGCGTCCGGTGACGGGCCCGCCCAGGAGTCGTACGAGGTCCAGGCGGCCAGCTCGCGGGTGCTGACGAAGCGGTGGTCGGCGCCCGTGACGGGGTCCGTGAACTCCATGACGCGTGAGAGGAGTTGCAGGGGCCGCCGGAATTTGTCCGGCGGCACCGGGCCCGTCACCAGCGGGTAGAGCGGGTCGCCGAGGATCGGCAGGCCCAGGGCGTTCATGTGCACCCGCAGCTGGTGGGTGCGCCCGGTGTGCTGGCTGAGCCGGTAGCGGGCCAGGCCGCCCCGGTGCCCGATGAGTGCGACGTGGCTCTCGCTGTTGGGCTCGGCGCCGGGGACTTCGTACGCGGCGATGATGCCGCGCTCCTTGACGATGTGGCTGCGGACGGTGCGGGGGAGTCCGACCGCGGGGTCGTGGGCGGCCACGGCCTCGTACTCCTTGCGCACCCGCCGCTCGCCGAACAGCATCTGGTACGCGCCGCGTTCGGCGGGCCGCACGGTGAAGAGGATCAGCCCCGCGGTGAGCCGGTCCAGGCGGTGCGCCGCGCCGAGTTCGGGGAGGTCCAGCTCCCTGCGCAGCCGGGCGAGCGCGGTCTCGGTGACATGGCTGCCGCGGGGCGTGGTCGCCAGGAAGTGCGGCTTGTCGGCGACGACGATGTGCTCGTCGCGGTAGACAACGTCGATGCCGTACGGCACCGGCACCTCGTCCGGCAGGTCCCGGTGGAACCACACGAAGGCGCCGGGCACATAGGGAGTGTCCGGCGCCACCGGAAGCCCGTCCGCGCCTACGAAGAGACCGTCCCGCAGCATCCCGTCGATCACCCCCGGCTCCGGCTTGAGCCGTGCGACGAGATGATCCCGTACGGTCGCCCACGCCCCGTCTGCCGGCAGCTTGACCCGCACGGGGTCGACGCCGCGGCGCTGCGGCAGGGGAGAGGGCGGGATGCGGGGCTTACGGGTCACAACCGGCAAGAGTACGGGGCGGGGCCTGGCGGGGGCGCCTTGCCGTACTCCCCGGGTTCTGGCAGGTCAGGGCCCCGTCGGCTTGTCGCCTCGGATGCGGGCGTGCAGGTGCATGTCGTGCCAGCCGTCCGCGTGGAGCACCGCGCTGCGCTTGGTGCCCTCCGGTGCGAAGCCCGTCTTGAGCGCGACGCGGCAGGAGGCCTCGTTGGCCACGGCATGGGTGAGTTCGAGGCGGTGCAGACCGACTTCGGTGAACGCCCAGTTGCTCAGGGCCGTGAGGGCGCGCGGGGCGATGCCCTGGCCGCGGGCGGACGGCATGGTCCAGTAGGCGACCTCGGCCTGGCCGTCGCCGAACACGATGAGGCGCAGGGCGATCCGGCCCACCACCGCGTTTGTCGCGGCGTCGGCGATGGCCCAGTACGCGTCGCGCTCCTCGGGCCAGGCCTTGCCCCAGCCCTCGATCCAGCCGCGGGCCTCGTCGACGGAATCGGCCACGCGGGCGTGCCAGCGCTGGATCACCGGGTCCTGGAACGCCTCGTACACGGCGGGGGCGTCGGCCGCCTGCCAGGGGCGGATGAGCAGCCCTCCGGGTACGGGGATGGTCGGTTGTTCCCGGCGGGCGAAGGTGCCCGCCGGGACGACGTCAGAGGTCTTGAAGGGCATCCCGGCATGGTGCCAGCAGGCTCCGCCCCGGGGAACCGATTTTGGTCTCACTTCATCCGCGGGCCGGTGGAGGCTTGTCGCGCAGTTCCCCGCGCCCCTGGCGGGGCTTGCCTGCACCCCGTCAGGGGCGCGGGGAACTGCGTGATCAGCCCCCGCGCAGCGGCAGACGACGACTCACCCGACCGGCGTCCGTTCAAGCCGAGGGCACCGACTCCTGCTCTGCCTCCACCTGTGCGTTCCAGTCGCGCTTGGACGCCTGCCAGCCGTCCTCGTTGTGGCCCAGGCGCCAGTAGCCGGAGATCGAGAGGCGGTCGCGGGGGACCTGGCGCTCCATGCGGAGGTAGCGGCGCAGCTCCTTCACGAAGCCTGCCTCGCCGTGCACGAAGGCCTGTACGTCGCCCGTGGGGAAGTCCAGGGAGCGCACGGCCTCGACGAGTGCCTCGCCGACGGGGCGCTGCCCGCGGTGCAGCCACACGATCTGTGCGGCCGAGTCGATCTTCTGCTCCTCGTCGGCGTCGGCGACCTCCACGAAGGCGTACGCCGTGGCGCCCTCGGGCAGTGCTTCGAGGGAGGCGGCGATCGCGGGCAGCGCGCTCTCGTCACCGGCGATCAGGTGCCAGTCGGCCCCGGCGTCCGGGGCGTAACCGCCGCCGGGGCCGAGGAAGTGGATCGTGGCGCCCGGCCGGACGTTCTTGGCCCAGGGGCCCGCCAGGCCCTCGTCGCCGTGCACGACGAAGTCGATGGCGAGCTCGCGGGACTGAGGGTCCCAGGAGCGCACGGTGTACGTACGCGTCACGGGCCACTGCTCGCGGGGGAACTCCTCGCGGATGCGCTGGATGTCGAAGGGCTCCGGGTAGGTCACGCCCTCGGCACCGAAGAGCAGTTTCACGTAGTGGTCGGTGGAGTCGCCCGCGGTGAACTCGGCGAGACCCTCGCCGCCCAGGACCACGCGCTGCATGTGCGGGGTGAGGCGCTCGGTGCGCACCACCTGTGCGACGTGGGCCTTCGGTGCCTTGCGTGCCGGACGTTCTGCCATGGCGGCGTCCTCCCCTGATCAAATGTTGCTTAGGCTTACCTAAGCTAACACCTCAGCCCTGGAGAGTCGTGAGCAGTCGCTTCAGGGCTCCACCGAGGTTCCAGCGGGCGGCCAGCTCCTCCAGGGTCGCGGGATCGCGGGGCTCGCCCGGCAGTGCGAGGTCCACCTCGGGCAGCGGCACGTCGCCCGCGACGCGGACCACCGTCGGCGCGACGGCCACATAGGCGCGGGACTCGTCGAGCCGCTTGCGCTGGGAGGGCGTCAGCTTGCTCTTCGGGTCGTCCACGGCGGCCATGATTCCGGCCAGATTTCCGTACGCGTCCAGGAGCTTGGCCGCTGTTTTCTCGCCGATGCCGGGCACGCCGGGCAGGCCGTCGCTCGGGTCGCCGCGCAGCAGGGCCAGGTCCACATAGCCGGAGCCGTCCACTCCGTACTTCTCGCGGAGCCAGGTCTCGTCGGTGAGCTGGAGGGAGCCGACGCCCTTGAGGGGGTAGAGGACGCGGATGCCGCGCTCGTCGTCGACCAGCTGGTAGAGGTCGCGGTCGCCGGTGACGATGTCGACGGGGCCGGTGGCGCGGCCTGCGTATGTGCCGATGACGTCGTCCGCCTCGTACGACGGCACGCCCACGCGGGCGATGCCCAGTGCGTCCAGGACGTCCTCGATGATCGGGACCTGGGGCGCGAGCGTGTCCGGGGTCTCCTCGGCGTCCGGGCCCTGCTCGACCTCCTCGGCGACGCGATGCGCCTTGTACGACGGGATCAGCTCGACCCGCCAGCGCGGGCGCCAGTCCGCGTCCATGCAGGCGACCAGGTCGTCGGGGCGGTGGTCCTGGACGAGCCGGGCGATGAAGTCGAGCAGCCCGCGCACCGCGTTGACCGGAGTGCCGTCCGGGGCCTTCACCGAATCGGGGACCCCGAAATAGGCCCGGTAGTACAGGGACGCCGTGTCGAGCAGCATGAGCCGTCGCGGTTGCTGAGTCACCTTCGCATCATGCCGCACGGCACTGACAGCGGACCGGCCGCCGACCCGTCAAGGTGTGGTTTCAGCCCCGGTGGAAAGGGGCCGGATCAGATGACATGCGGGTGGACAGAAGTGAATGAAATGTGAACTGGAACACTCTTGCGTTTGTTCTGTGTAAGTCGGGGCAGGCGCCGAGCCGGAGCGCCTCCGGTCGAGGATTCAACTATTTCGCCGGGCAAGTAGCGGGCAGAACCCGCGTCGCTCCACGGCCCGCCGGCGGGGGAGGCGGGCCGTCTTGGTTCAACCCGAGAGGTGTATGTGTCCAGGCTGCAAGCCGAACACCTGTACAAGGTATTCGGCAGACGACCCGCTGACGCGGTGGAGAAACTCCGCCACGGAACCGACCGAGAGGAACTGCGCGCCGAAGGCACCACTGCCGCGGTGATCGACGCCTCCTTCACGGTCGAGCCGGGCCAGATCTTCGTCGTGATGGGTCTCTCCGGATCCGGCAAGTCAACGTTGCTGCGCATGCTCAACGGTCTGTCGGAACCGACGGCCGGGCAGGTGCTCTTCGAAGGTCAGGATCTGACCACGCTGAGCCCCCGTGAGCTGCGCGAGGTGCGCTCCAAGAAGATCAGCATGGTCTTCCAGCACTTCGCGCTCTTCCCCCACCGCAGCGTCCTGGAGAACGCCGGTTACGGCCTCGAGGTGCAGGGTGTGCCGCGCGCCGAGCGCGAGGAGCGCGCCACGGTCGCGCTCGAACTCGCCGGCCTCAAGGGCTGGGAGAAGTCCTGGCCCGACGAGCTCTCCGGCGGTATGCAGCAGCGCGTGGGCCTGGCCCGCGCCCTGGCCACCGACGCGGACCTGCTCCTGATGGACGAGTCGTTCAGCGCGCTCGACCCGCTGATCCGCCGTGACATGCAGGACCAGCTCCTGGAGCTCCAGAAGCGGCTGAAGAAGACCATCGTCTTCATCACCCACGACCTGAACGAGGCCATGCGCCTGGGCGACCAGATCGCCGTCATGCGCGACGGCGAGATCGTCCAGATCGGCAACGCCGAGGACATCCTCGTCACCCCGGCCAACGACTACGTCGCCGCGTTCACGCAGGACGTCGACCGCTCCCGGGTCCTCACGGCGGGCGCGATCATGGCCGAGCCCGAGACCGCGTTCGGCACGAAGACCGCCGAGGGCAAGGAACTGCGGACCGCACAGGACGTGCTGGCCGCGGCCCCCGCCACGGTCAGGGCGGAAACCCCGATCATCGAGCTGTTCACGCCGTGCTCCACCAGTGGTGTGGCCGTGGCCGTGACCGACGACGACGGCAAGCTCATCGGCGTCGTGCCGCGGGCGCGGCTGCTCGCGGTGCTCGGCGAGCCGATGTCCTCCGAGGACGAGCCGAAGGACGCCGTCCCGGCGCAGAAGGCACAGGAGAACGGCGGCAAGGCCGCGGGCAAGGTGGTCAGCGGTGCCTAGGATTCCCTTCGGCGAGTGGGTCAACGACGGCGTCGACTGGCTGCTCAGCCACATGGCCTGGTTGTTCGACTTCTTCCAGACCGTCTTCCAAGGCGCGTACGACGGCATATCCGACCTGCTCCAGGCGCCCGAGCCGCTGCTCCTCGCGGGCATCTTCGCGGTCATCGCGTTCTGGCTGCGCGGTGTGGTCGCCGGTGTGCTGACCTTCGCGGGCTTCGCGTTCATCATCTCGCTGGAACTGTGGGACCACGCGATGATGACGCTGTCCCTGGTGCTCGTCTCGACGATCATCGCGCTGATCATCTCCGTGCCCGTGGGCATCTGGGCGGCGCGGTCGAGCACGGTCAGCGGCATCGTCCGCCCGGTCCTCGACTTCATGCAGACGCTGCCGGCGATGATCTACCTCATCCCCGCCATCCTCTTCTTCGGGATGGGCGCCCCCGCGGGCATCGTCGCCACCCTGATCTTCGCCCTGGCCCCCGGCGTCCGCATGACGGAGCTGGGCATCCGCCAGGTCGACAAGGAACTGGTCGAGGCCGCGGACGCGTTCGGCACCACGCCGCGCAACATCCTGCTGCGCGTCCAGCTGCCCCTCGCGCTTCCCACGATCATGGCCGGTGTCAACCAGGTCATCATGCTGGGTCTGTCCATGGCCGCCATCGCGGGCATGGTCGGCACCGAGGGCCTGGGCGCCGACGTCAACGAGGCCATCGGCCAGCTGAACGTGGGTCTCGGCTCCGAGGCGGGCGTCGCGATCGTCATCCTGGCGATCTACCTCGACCGGATGACCAGCTCGCTGGGCTCCCAGGTCTCCCCGCTCGGCCGCCGTGCCGCAGCGAAGGTGCGTGCCGCGCAGGGCCTGAACATCTTCACTTACCGTCCGCAGGCCGCCGTCGCGGTCGTCGGCGTCGTCGTCCTCGCGCTCGTCGCCGGTGGCATGGGCGTCTTCGGCGGTTCGAAGTCGCAGGAAGCGGCCGCGGACGCGAAGAACGTCGGCCAGGGCAAGGAAATCAACATCGGCTACATCCCCTGGGACGAGGGCGTGGCCTCCACCTTCCTGTGGAAGGAAGTCCTGGAGCAGCGCGGCTTCAAGCCGCAGACCAAGCAGCTCGAGGCAGGACCGCTGTACACCTCGCTCTCGCAGGGCAGCATCGACTTCCAGACCGACTCCTGGCTGCCGACGACGCACGCCGCGTACTGGAAGAAGTACGGCAAGGAGCTCGAGGACATGGGCTCGTGGTTCGGCCCGACCTCGCTCGAACTCTCCGTGCCCAGTTACGTGAAGGGCATCGACTCGCTCGAGGACCTCAAGGGCAAGAGCGGCAAGTTCAAGGGCAAGATCGTCGGCATCGAGCCGAGCGCCGGCATGATGGGTCTGCTCAAGGACAAGGTCCTCAAGGAGTACGGCCTCGACAAGGAGTACAAGGTCGTCGACGGCTCCACGCCGGCGATGCTGGCCGAGCTCAAGCGCGCGTACGCCAAGAAGGAACCGATCGTCACCACGCTCTGGTCGCCGCACTGGGCCTACAGCGACTTCGACCTGAAGAAGCTCAAGGACCCGAAGGGTTCCTGGGGCAAGGGCGACGGCGTGCACACGCTCGCGCGCAAGGGCTTCTCGGACGAGAACCCGCAGGTCGCCAAGTGGCTCAAGGACTTCAAGATGAGCGAGAAGCAGCTCACGAGTCTTGAGGCGGAGATCAACAAGGCGGGCAAGGGCAAGCAGCAGGAAGCCGTGCGCGCCTGGCTGAAGAAGAACCCGGGCGTCGTCGACAAGCTGGCCCCGCTGCCGAAGAACTCCACCCCCGCCGAGGCGAAGCGTCCGCTGAACGCCGCGTACTTCGCGTGGGACGAGAACATCGCCGTCACCAATCTCTGGAAGCGTGTCCTGGAGAAGCGCGGCTACAAGATGAAGCTGACGCCGTCGGATGTCGGCCCGGTCTACACCGCTCTCGCGCAGGGCGACCTGGACCTGGATCTCGACGCGTGGCTGCCCACGGCCCAGAAGCAGTACTGGGACAAGAACAAGGCGAACCTCAAGGACCTGGGCTCCTGGTACAGCCCGACGTCCCTGGAGATCGCCGTCCCCTCGTACGTCAAGGGCGTGAAGTCGCTCGAGGACCTCAAGGGCAAGGGCGACAAGTTCAAGGGCAAGATCATCGGCATCGAGCCCGGCACGGGCGTGATGACGGCCCTGAAGAACAAGGTCCTGCCCGGCTACGGCCTGGACAAGGAGTACAAGATCGTCTCCGGTTCGACGCCGGCGATGCTGTCCGAGCTGAAGTCGGCGTACGCCAAGAAGGAGCCGGTCGCGGTTCTGCTCTGGTCGCCGCACTGGGCGTACAACGAGTACAAGCTCACCAAGCTGAAGGACCCCAAGCTGGGCTTCGGCAAGGGCGACACGATCCGCACGATCTCCAGCAAGGAGTTCCCCAAGCAGTACCCGCAGCTCACGAAGTGGCTCAAGAACTTCAAGATGAGCGAGCAGGAACTGGCCAGCCTGGAGAACGAGATCAACAAGGCGGGCAAGGGCAATGAGCCCAAGGCCGTCGACGAGTGGCTGAAGAAGAACCCGGGCTTCGAGCAGAAGATGACTCCGCAGTCATAACTCTGTAGTTCCGGCTCCGAGCCGCTGGATCACCCCGAGGGGTGGGCCTCGCCCTTGTGGCGAAGCCCACCCCTCGCGGCGTTCCCCGGCGTGCCCCCGCTGCCTAGGCTGGGCAGCCTCCCCGCCGCTCGAACGTAAGTGCCCCTCCGTGACCGTCCATGCCACGCCCCGCCTGCTCGCCGTCGTGGCCCTGGCCCTCGCCGCCGCCCTGTTCCTCGCGCACCTGGCCGACGCGAGCCCTGCGCCGGCCTCCGCGGGCACCGCGCGCCTCGCCGGACTCGCGGGCGACGTGCGCGCCGCCGACGGCCACCGCTACGACGCGCGGGACGACACCGGGCGCACCATGGACGCCGCGCAGATCACGCAGCGGCCCGACGGCACGTATCTGGCCGTCTACCACACCCTTCTGGACGACGGCCGCTTCCATGCCGCCGTCGCCACCTCCGCCGACCTGCGGCACTGGCACCGCCGCCACGACTTCGGGCCCGGCACCCACCAGGCTTCGCTCGCCGCCGACGGACGCGGCGGGTACGTCCTCGCCTACGAGAGGGACCCGAGGAACCACATCGCCGTGCGCGCGTACGCCGACGGGGCCGCGCTGCTCGACGGGCGCGCCGCGCACGCCTTCGACGCGCCGCGCACCCTGTCGCGGTGCGCCGAGGGCACGCCGAGCATCTCGGCCGTACGCGGCGACACCATCGAGCTGACCGGGCACTATCGCGCCGGCTGCGACACCGACCGCCAGCTGCGCGCCACCCTCACCGGGTTCCGCGACTGGCACGCGGAGCCGGACCGCCGCCTGGACCGAGCGCTCCAGGCGTGGGGCAACAGCGGCAACCTCGGGGACCGCGCGCCCGTCGAGCTGGACGGGCAGCGGATGCTGTTCGTCGAGGGACAGCGCCGGCGGGGCGACTTCGGCAGCTGGCGGTCGTACGCATACGACCCGGTGAGCGGCCGCGCCGACCGGATCGACATCTCGACGCACGCCGGGAGCCGTGCCTTCGCCAATCCCTCGGCGACCCTCGTCACCGACCCGCAGGGCAGGCCGTCCTTGCTGGTCAGCGTGTTCATACCGCAGGAGGGGGCGGCTCCCGGAGAGGCCGGGCAGCTTGTCTACTGGCGAAAGCTGTAAGCGGCGGTCCGTGCAACGGGGCCAAACCGTTTGGCGAACATGCGTAGGGTGCAGAAAACCCCTCAGGGTTGAGAGTGGACCGACGCGCAGAAGGGAGCCGAGGCGATGGACGAGCAGAAGGAAACCCTCCGGGTGGGCTCGGCCGTGCGGCGCCGCCGCCGGCAGCTGGAGCTCACCCTCGCCGTGGTGGCCGAGCGCAGCGGACTCTCGGTGCCCTTCCTGAGCCAGGTGGAGAACGAGCGGGCCCGGCCCAGCAGCCGTTCCCTGCAACGTGTCGCCGACGCCCTGCGGACGACCGAGGTCGAACTGCTCGCGGCGGCGGATCCCGCGTGCACGGTCGACGTCATGCGCGCCGGGGAGGGCGACGCCGGGACTCCCTCCCCGTCCTCGCCCGACGCCCGCATACGCAATCTGGTGCGGGGTCACCACCAGCTGCACGCCATCGAGTTCACCGGAGACCACGACGAGGGACGCGAGTTCCAGCACCGCAACGACGAGTTGATGTACGTGGTGGGCGGCGCCGTCGAGGTCGAGGCCGAGGGCAGGGCGTACCGGCTCGGGCGCGGCGACAGCCTGTATCTGACGGGCGGGGTGCGCCACCGGTGGCGGGCGACCGTGCCGGACAGCCAGGTGCTCGTGGTGGCCGTCGGCGATCACATCGACGCCGTGGACGACTCGCGGCGCTGAGGGGGAGGCACGGTGGCCGGTGTGCGGGTCGTTTCCCTCGTGCCCTCGCTGACCGAGGCGGTCGCCGTCAGCGTGCCGGGAGCGCTGGTCGGGGCCACGGACTGGTGCAGCCATCCGGCGGATCTGGACGTCGTGCGCATCGGGGGCACGAAGAACCCCGACGTGCGCCGCGTCATCGGCCTCGCCCCGGACCTGGTGATCGCCAACGAAGAGGAGAACCGCGAGCCCGACCTCGCCATGCTGCGGGCGGCGGGGGTCGAGGTGCTCGTGACGGAGGTACGGGATCTGCCGGGCGCCTTCCGTGAGCTGGCCATGGTGCTCGCCGCCTGCGGGGCGGGGCGGCCGGGCTGGCTGGAGGATGCCGGGGCCGTGTGGGAGCAACTGCCTTTGCCGGAGGCCCGTTTGACGGCTGTGATCCCGATCTGGCGGCGGCCCTGGATGGTCCTGGGCCGCGACACGTTCGCCGGGGATCTGCTGAGCCGCCTCGGCGTCGACAACGCGTACGCGTTGCATGCCGAGCGCTATCCGCGTGTCCCGGTGGAGGAACTGCGGGGCGCGGGAGCCGACTTGATGGTGCTGCCCGACGAGCCGTACCGCTTCACCGCCGACGACGGCCCCGAGGAGTTCACGATCCCCTCGGCGCTCGTCAGCGGCCGTCACCTCACGTGGTACGGCCCGTCACTGGCGAAGGCCCCGGCCGTGCTCGGCGCGGCGCTGCGAGCAGCTTGCCGTTGAGGGTGCCGCGCAGGGTGTGGGTGAGGGCCACTGCCCAGGCGGTCACCAGGAGGGCGTACAGGGTGATCGCCAGCCAGTCGTAGACCGCGAGGCCCGTGTGCTTGCCCAGGCCTTCGGCGCCCGTGACGCAGGTGCCGACGGGGAACGTGAACGCCCACCAGGTCATCGCGAAGCCCATGCCCCGGCGCCGGGCGCGGATCACCATCGCGCCCGCGAGCGCCAGCCACAGCAGGGCGAAGCCCATCACCGGGACGCCGTAGAGCACGGCGAAGACGGCGAAGCCCTGGTCGTACGGGGCGGGGACGACGCCTGCGGCCGCGGTGTCGGCGAACTTGTTCGCGGCGGTCGTCGACTGGCCGAGCGGGCCGAGCACCAGGAACAGCGTCGGTGTGAGCGCGAGCGGGAACGGGCCGCCGGCAATCAGGCGCGCGAAGATCATCGGCAGCATCACCAGGGTGGCGAGCAGGCTCAGGCCGAACATCGCGAAGCAGGCGAACAGGAGTGTCTCCCGGGCCTGGCCCGCCGGGAGGTGCGGCACCAGGAGCGGGCCGAGTGCGGCGGACACCATGGGCGCCACCAGGGGAAGCAGCCAGACGGGCGATGCCTGGCCCGGCTCGACGCGGTGCTTCACCACCATCAGGTACGGGATCGCGACGGCCGCAGCGAGGCCGATGAGCGTACCGGCGGTGAAGAGCACGGCGTCGAGCGCGACCGCCGCGCCCGTGCCGATCCAGTCCTCGCCCACGATGAGCGCGCCGCCGCCGACCGCGAGCAGGGCCATGGAGAGGCAGCCGTAGAAGGGGGCGACGGCCGGGTCGAGGAGATGGGCGCGGGCCTGGTCGCGGTGGTGGATCCAGTGCAGGGTGCGGGCGGCGACGAGCACGGCCAGCATGAGCAGGGCCAGCGCCCAGACCGCCGTGCAGGCGGTCCGCAGCCCGGGGACGCGGACCGGCAGGGTCGCGCCCGCGCTCGCGATGATCGCCGTGCCCATGACGGCGGCGTACCAGTTCGGGCCTATGTGGCGGGTGGTGCCGGTGATGCGGGGCGCCGAGGGGTCGGCGACGGTGCTCGGGGGTGCCTGCGGGTGGGCGACGGTGACCATGGGTCCACGGTCTCCGCCGGGCGGGGCCCCCACCAGGAGTCATCTTCGTATGAGGGCATAACCTGGACTTATGAGTACGTCTTCTGCTGGTTCTCCCGGTGCGTCCGAGGGAGCGCCGCTCGCGCACCGGGTGCCGGATCTGGGGGCGCTGGAGCTGCTGCTCGCCGTGGCGCGGCTCGGGAGCCTGGGGCGGGCCGCGAAGGAGCTCGGCATCACGCAGCCCGCCGCGAGCAGCCGTATCCGTTCGATGGAGCGGCAGCTCGGGGTCGCCCTCGTCGACCGGTCGCCGCGCGGCTCGCGGCTCACGGATGCGGGGGCGCTCGTCACGGACTGGGCGCGGCGGATCGTGGAGGCGGCGGAGGCGTTCGACGCGGGGGCGCAGGCGCTGCGGGACCGGCGGGACTCGCGCCTCAGGGTTGCGGCGAGCATGACGATCGCCGAGTATCTGCTGCCGGGCTGGCTGATCGCGCTGCGGTCGCAGCGGCCGGACACGGCGGTGTCGTTGACGGCCGGCAATTCGACCGCGGTCGCGGAGCGGCTGCTCGCGGGGGACGCGGACCTCGGCTTCGTGGAAGGGCTCACGGTGCCCACCGGCCTCGACTCGGCGGTCATCGCGCACGACAGCCTGATCGTCGTCACGGCGCCGGGCCATGCGTGGGCGCGGCGCGGAAAGCCGCTGGGGGCGGGGGAGCTGGCGGCCACGCCGCTGATTCTCCGGGAGGAGGGTTCGGGGACGCGGCAGGTCCTGGACGCGGCGCTGGGCGGCCTCGCGCGTCCGCTGATCGAGCTGTCGTCCACCACGGCGGTCAAGGCGTCCGCGGTGAGCGGGGCGGGGCCCGCGGTACTGAGCGAGCTTGCGGTGGGGGAGGAGTTGTCGGCCCGGCGCCTGGTGGGCATCCCCCTGGAGGGGGTCCGGCTGCGCCGCGCCCTCCGGGCGGTATGGCCCACGGGACACCGCCCCACGGGCCCGGCCCGGGACCTGCTCTCGCTGACCCGGGCGGGGTCCCTTTAGGCGGCGGAGCCGTGCGCACCCGGCGGTGAGGGCCGCCTGCCCCGCCCGGGGCGAACTGCGTGCGGGCGAGTGGGAGGGGCAGGCCCTGCCTGGTGTCCGTGTGGCGGTGCGAAGCCGGGTGGGGCTGCTGAGCTCCCCGCCGGAGGCGGATCGCCCCTGCGGGGTAACGGGCGGGCGGGTGGGAGAGGTCCTG
>NZ_JBNNJZ010000125.1:0-18692 GCF_050270335.1 Streptomyces sp. NPDC059900 | reverse complement strand
CTGCTCTTCAACAACCGGATCTACGGGCTGACCAAGGGCCAGTACAGCCCCACCTCCGAAGTCGGCAAGATCACCAAATCCACGCCCATGGGCTCCCTGGACGCGCCCTTCAACCCCGTCTCCCTGGCGATCGGCGCCGAGGCATCCTTCGTGGCCCGCACGGTGGACTCGGACCGCAAGCACCTCACCAGCGTGCTGCGCGAGGCCGCCGAACACCCCGGCACCGCCCTCGTCGAGATCTACCAGAACTGCAACATCTTCAACGACGGCGCCTTCGAGGTCCTGAAAGACAAACAGCAGGCCGAGGAAGCGGTCATCCGCCTGGAACACGGGCAGCCGATCCGCTTCGGGGCCCCCATGGAGAACGGGCTCGGCTCCAAGGGCGTCGTACGCGACCCCGCCACCGGCGACCTCAAGGTCGTCCCGGTCACCCCCGAGAACGAGCGCGACATCCTCGTCCACGACGCGCACTCCACCTCGCCGACGACCGCCTTCGCCCTCTCCCGCCTCGCCGACCCGGACACGCTGCACCACACCCCGATCGGCGTCCTCCGCAACGTCCGGCGGCCGGTCTACGACACCCTCATGGCCGACCAGCTCGACACCGCCATCGAGCAGAACGGCAAGGGCGATCTGGCCGCGCTCCTCGCCGGGAACGACACCTGGACCGTCGTCGGCTGACGCCGAGCACTCCCTCCGAAGCCCGGTTCTGATCCTTCAGGACCGGGCTTCGTCGTACACCTTGCGGGCTTCGTCGTACGTCCTGCGGGCTTCCTGTACGTCCTCCAGGCGTCGCTCGGTCCATTCGGCGAGCGCCCGGACCTGCCGGCCGACCTCGCGCCCGAGATCGGTCAGCGAATAGTCGACGCGCGGCGGGATGACCGGCTTGGCGTCGCGGTGCACGAGGCCGTCGCGCTCCAGGGTCTGGAGGGTCTGCGTCAGCATCTTCTCGCTGACCCTGCCGAGGGCCCGGCGCAGCTCACTGAAGCGGTGCGAGCGCTCGTCCAGGGCGATCAGGACGAGCACGCCCCAGCGGCTCGTGACGTGCTCCAGGACGAGGCGCTGCGGGCACATGCCCTCTTCTCCGAGGTTCCAGTCACTTACTGCCATGCCAGTACCTTACTTCAAAGTGGGTACTTTCCAATAGTTAGCGCCCGACGTAGGCTCATCCCCAGAAGCACACCAAAGGCATTTCAAGCATTAAAGGCACCAAAGGGAGTTACCAGACATGAGCATCGTCGTCACCGGAGCCACCGGGCACCTCGGCCGTCTCGTCATCGACGGGCTGCTCGACGCGCAGGTGCCCGCCGGGCAGATCGCCGCCGTGGTCCGCGACAAGGAGAAGGCCGCCGACCTCGCGGCGCGCGGCGTCGAGCTGCGGATCGCGGACTACAGCGCGCCCGCGACCCTGGCCGGCGTCTTCGCCGCGGGCGACCGCGTCCTGCTGATCTCCGGCAGCGAGGTCGGGCAGCGCGTGGGCCAGCACGCCGCGGTGATCGACGCGGCCCGTACGGCGGGCGTCGCGCTGCTCGCGTACACCGGCATCCTGGGCGGACCCGACGCCGACTTCGACCTCGCGGCCGAGCACAAGGAGACGGAGCGGCTCGTGCTCGACTCCGGGCTTCCGTACACGTTCCTGCGCAACGGCTGGTACCACGAGAACTACACGGCCAACCTCGCCCCCGTCCTGGAGCACGGCGCCGTCGTCGCCTCCGCGGGCGAGGGCCGGGTCGCCTCCGCCTCGCGCGCGGACTACGCGGCGGCGGCCGTCGCCGTACTGACCGGTGAGGGCCACGAGGGCAAGGCCTACGAGCTGAGCGGCGACGTCGCGTGGAGCCTGGCCGAGTACGCCGCCGAGATCTCCCGGCAGACCGGCAAGGACATCTCGTACGCGAACGTCCCCGCCGAGCAGAACCTCGCGATCCTGACCGGTGCCGGGCTGCCCGAGCAGTTCGCCGCGATCCTCGTCGACGTGGACTCGGCGATCGAGCGGGGCCGCCTCGCCGGTACGAGCGGTGACCTGGCCCGGCTCATCGGGCGGCCGACGACGCCTGTCGCGGACGCGATCGCGGTGGCGCTCAAGGGCTGAGGCAGGGCTGGGGCCCGGCCGAGTCACGGCTGGGGCGGGTTTCGGCAGGGCTGCGGCAGCGGCTGGAGCGGGTGAGACCGGAGTCATTACCGTTTTCGTGAGACGGGCATGACACGGGGGTGGCCGGACCGCTACCTTCTTGAAGGCAGCGTGGGGCTGCCGTGCACCGAGGAGGGGCCGTGGACGCTGCCGCAGCTGAGCAGTCGAAGAGCGAGCAGCGAACAGGTCTGCTGAACGGCATCGCCGCCTACGGGATGTGGGGCCTCGTCCCCCTCTTCTGGCCGCTGCTAAAGCCCGCCGGGGCGGGCGAGATCCTCGCGCACCGGATGGCCTGGTCCCTCGTCGTGGTCGGCATCGCGCTGCTCGTCGTGCGGCGCTGGGCCTGGGCGGGCGAGCTGATCCGCCAGCCTCGCAAGCTGGGGCTTGTGACGGTCGCCGCGGGGGTCATCACGATCAACTGGGGCGTCTACATCTGGGCCGTGAACTCCGGCCACGTCGTGGAAGCCTCCCTCGGGTACTTCATCAACCCCCTGGTCACCATCGCGATGGGCGTCCTGCTCCTCGGCGAGCGGCTGCGCCCCGTGCAGTGGACGGCCGTCGCCGTCGGCCTCGCGGCGGTGCTCGTCCTGGCCTTCGGGTACGGGCAGCCGCCGTGGATCTCGCTCTGCCTCGCCTTCTCCTTCGCCACGTACGGCCTGGCGAAGAAGAAGGTCGGACTCAGCGGCCTGGAGTCGCTCGCCGCGGAGACCGCGATCCAGTTCCTGCCCGCGCTCGGGTTCATCGTGTGGCTCGGCGTGCGGGGCGATGCCACGTTCGGCGCGGAGGGCTTGGGGCAGGCGTCGCTTCTCGCGGCGACCGGTCTGGTCACCGCGATTCCCCTGGTCTGCTTCGGCGCCGCGGCGATCCGGGTGCCGCTCGCGACGCTGGGGATGTTGCAGTACCTCGCGCCGGTCTTCCAGTTCCTGCTCGGCATCCTGTACTTCCATGAGGCGATGCCGCCGGAGCGTTGGGCCGGGTTCGGGCTCGTCTGGCTGGCGCTCAGCCTGCTCACCTGGGATGCGGTGCGCACCGCGCGGGTCAATGCTGCTCGGCTTGCCGCTGCGCGCGGGGCGTCGGCGGAGGGTGCGGTTGCCCCCGTTGCCGGGCGGGAGACGGAGCCCATGACTCCCGCTGCGGGGCGGGAGGAGTCCGCGGTCTGACGCTGGGCCCGTCTTAGAGGTCCGCTTCGTGGCTGCGGGTGCGTTGTGGCTTGTCGCGCAGTTCCCCGCGCCCCTTACGGGGCTTCGTCTGCGGGTGTGTTGGGGTTGCTCGCGCCGTTCCCCGCGCCCCTTACGGGGCGCCCCCTCAGGGGCGGGGAGTCGTCTTCTTCGCGTACTCGCTGAAGTCTCGTGGGTTGCGGCCCAGGACGGCTCGTACGTCCGTTGTCGGTGTCGCGTTGTGGCCGCCGGCAAGCCAGGCCAGTACGTCCGCGAGGGCTCGGGCGGTGTCCTCGGGGACTTCGGCCGCCGTCAGTTCCGCCGTGTACGCGTCCGCCGTGATGTGCTCGAACCGCATCGGCCGCCCCCACGCGTCCGCCAGCTCCGCGACCGCTTCGGCGAAGCTGAGGGCGCGCGGCCCGGAGAGTTCGTAGACCCGGCCCGTGTGTCCGTCCTCGGTGAGCAGCGCTGCGGCCACCTCCGCGATGTCGTCGACGTCGATGAACGGCTCCGGCACGTCGCCCACCGGCAGCGCGAGGCGGCCTTCGCGCAGGGCGTCGGCGAAGATGTCCTCGTCGAAGTTCTGCGAGAAGTTGTTCGGGCGGATCACCGTCCAGTCGACGCCCGCCTCGCGCACCACGCGCTCGGCCTCGGCCATGGACGGCTCGAAGGAGTCGCCGAACACGTCGACGCCCCGCGCGGACAGGACCACGAAGCGGCGTACGCCCGCTGCCGCCGCACGGTCGACGAAGTCGGCGATCGGGCCGGGCTCGGGCGGGCCGACCAGGTAGAGGGCGGTCACACCTTCCAGGACCGGCGCCCAGGTGGCGCGGTCGTACCAGTCGAAGCGGGTCTCGCCGGAGCGGGACGCCGCGCGTACGGTACGGCCCTGGTCCCGCAGCCGGGCCACCAGGCGGCGGCCCGTCTTGCCGGTGGCGCCCAGTACGAGGATGAGGCCTTCGGTTGCCGGGGTGTTCTTCGCGTCGTCGGTCATGGGTACAGCCAACTGCCCGGCAGAAGCAGGGAACATGGGCGCCCGTCTCGCCCGCATCGGCGTACGTCTACGTCCTCGTGGCGCCGTTTACGGTGGGGGCATGGACGCTCTGGGGGATCTGCTGCGAGGGGTGCGCGCGGACGGCGCGCTGTTCAACCGTGCCGTGCTGAGCGGGACTTGGGAGACCGGCCACACCGAGGGAGGGGCGCTGACGCTGGTCTCGGTGGTGCACGGAACGGCACGGATCACCGCCGCGTCGGGCGAGCCGCGCGTCCTGCGGGAGGGCGGCGCCGCCGTGGTCTGTACGACGGCGCCGTTCACCCTGGCGTCGACGGACGACGGCGGCGAGAGCGAGCTCATCACCGGCGCCTACCAGCTGGACGGAGCGGTGGGCCGCCGTCTGATCAGCATGCTGCCGCCGCTCCTGGTGGTCCCGTCGGGCGAGGAATGCATGCCGATCCTGGAGCTGATCGCGGCCGAGGTGGCCGCCGACCGGCCGGGACGCCAGTACGTGATGGACCGGATGCTCGACTGGATGCTGGCCTGCACCCTGCGCGAGTGGTTCGACCTGCCGGACTCCTGCCCGCCCTCCTGGTACCGCGCGCTGGGCGACGAGGTGGTCGGCCCGGCCCTGCACGCCATGCACGACGAGCCCGCGCGGCCCTGGACCGTGGCGTCGCTCGCCGCGCGCGGGCAGGTGTCGCGCGCGGCGTTCGCCCGGCAGTTCGCGGAGCTGGTCGGCAGGCCCCCGATGGCCTACCTCACCGAGTGGCGGATGACGCTGGCCGCCGAACTGCTCGCCGAGCCGGGCGCGACGGTGGCTTCCGTGGCGGGGCAGGTGGGCTATGCGGACGGCTTCGGCTTCAGCGACGCGTTCAAGCGGACCCGTGGCATCGCGCCCAGCGGCTACCGGGCCTCCCTGACCGCGGGGCGGACGGGCTCCCGCTCGCTCAGGGCCGCGGGCTGACCGGCGCGGTCCGGGCGGCTCCCCGTGTCGTTCGGGCGGCCCCCGTGCCGTTCGGGCGGCTCCATGCCGTTCGGGCGGCCCCCCGTGCCGTCCAGGCTGCTCCCCGTACAGGATCACCACCGGCACCAGTACCGACCGCCTTTCGGAACACCGCGACCGATATGCGCTCTTGACGCGCGGTCAACCTCACCCGCACCATCAGGCACGCCAATTCCGTTCGACGTTCACGGAATCGGCCGACCCTCACGGGCCCCCACGGCCCTCAACGGAACGATCCAACAGAACACGGAGCCCCCCACATGAAGCTCTCCGTTCCCGGACGCACCACGGCAGCCGCCGTCATAGCCGTCGCAGGACTCCTCACCACCAGCGCGATATCCTCCGCGGCCCCCTCCCCCACGGCGGCCGCTCCCGACATCTCCGTGGCCAACGTCCAGGGCCACCTCTCGCAGTTGCAGTCCATCGCCGCCTCCAACGGCGGCAACCGCGCGCACGGCAGCGCGGGCTACAAGGCCTCCGTCGACTACGTGAAGGGCAAGCTGGACGAGGCCGGATTCACCACCTCCTTGCAGGAGTTCACCTCCAACGGCAAGACCGGCTACAACCTCATCGCCGACTGGCCCGGCGGCAACGCCGACGAGGTCGTCATGGCGGGCTCGCACCTCGACAGCGTCGGTTCCGGGCCCGGCATCAACGACAACGGCTCCGGCTCCGCCGCGATACTGGAGACCGCGCTCACCGTGGCCAAGGAGCAGTACAAGCCCAGCAAGCACCTGCGGTTCGCCTGGTGGGGCGCGGAGGAGCTCGGCCTCGTCGGCTCCTCGCACTACGTCGACAAGCTGCCCGCCGACGAGCGCTCGAAGATCAAGGGCTACCTGAACTTCGACATGATCGGCTCCCCGAACCCCGGCTACTTCGTCTACGACGACGACCCCACGATCGAGAAGACCTTCAAGGACTTCTACGGCGGCCTCGACCTCGCCACGGAGCCGGACGAGGAGGGCGACGGCCGCTCCGACCACGCCCCGTTCAAGGACGCGGGCATCCCGGTCGGCGGCCTGTTCAGCGGCGCCGACTACGAGAAGACCGCCGAGCAGGCCCAGAACTGGGGCGGCACGGCCGGTGAGCCCTTCGACAAGTGCTACCACTCCGCCTGCGACACGGAGTCGAACATCGACGGCAAGGCCCTCGACAACAACAGCGACGCCGTGGCGTACGCGGTGTGGGGGCTCTCCGCCTAGGCCCTCTGCGGGCGCCTGCTGACGAAGCACCCCCTGGACGCAATTACCTGCGCGTGCATATAGTGCATGCGCAGGTAATTGTGCGGCCTTCGACGGCCGTGCACCGCCACGCCACACACAGGGGGCCCACCATGACCCGCAAGTTCCTCTTCCTGCTCGGCAGCGCCCGGCACGACGGCAACTCGGAGACCCTGGCCCGCAAGGCCGCCGAGCAGCTCCCGCCGGACGCCGAGCAGCGCTGGCTGCACCTCTCCGATCACCCGCTGCCCGACTTCGAGGACCTCCGGCACGACGGCAGCCGCCCCCGCGCCCGCCCCCGCCCGGCCGGCGACAACGAAGCCCTGCTCCTGGACGCCACCCTCGACGCCACGGACATCGTCGTCGTGTCGCCCCTGTACTGGTACTCGCTGTCGGCCACCACCAAGCGCTACCTCGACTACTGGGACGCGTGGCTCGAAATCCCCGAGGTCGACTTCAAGAACACCATGAAGGACCGCGCCCTGTGGGGCGTGACGGCGCTCGCCCACCGCGAGGAAGAGGTCGCGGAGCCGCTGATCGGCACGCTGAACCACGTCGCCGCCTTCTTCCCGCTGCGCTTCGGGGGCGTCCTGCTCGGCAACGGATCGCGGCCGGGCAACGTACTCGACGACTCCGAGGCCCTCGCCCGCGCCAAGACGTTCTTCGCGCAGGAGCCGCCGCTCGCCCGCTTCCCGTACGAGAGCTGACGCCGGCTCCCTCCCCGTGCCGTCCTACGCGGTGATGTCCTTCGCCCCGAACCTCGCCCACGCCGCCGAGCCGAACACGGCCGCGTACAGGCCTTGCAGGCCGAGGTTTCTGCCCAGCTCGTCCCAGTAGACGGGCTCGCGCATCAGGTCGGCGAAGGACAGCCAGTAGTGGGAGAAGAAGTACGGCTGGATGGCGTGCAGTTGCGGGATCTGGTCGAGGATCTGGATCGTGATGAGCAGGCCCACGGTCGTCGCCATCGCCGCGATGCCGCTGCTCGTCAGCGTCGACACGAAGAGCCCGAGCGCCGCCACACCGATCAGTGACGCGGCGACGACGAGGGCGATGAGCAGGGCGCGCAGCAGCCCTTCGCCGAAGCCGATCCGGGTGCCGGAGATCGTGGTGACCTCGCCGAGCGGGAAGAGCAGCGCTCCGACGGCGAGCGCGGAGAGCGCCACGACGAGGGTCGCGACCAGGCAGAACGTCATCGTCGTCGCGTACTTGACCAGCAGAAGGCGGGTCCGGCCCGCCGGGGCGACGAGCAGATAGCGCAGCGTCCCCGAGCTGGACTCACCCGCGATGGAGTCGCCCGCGACGACACCGACCGCCATGGGCAGGAAGAAGGGGAGCGTCGCGGCGAGCGCGGTGAAGACGAGGAACAGGCCGTTGTTGGTGATCTGCGCGATGAACGCCGGCCCTCCGCCCTCGCCGCCCCCGCCGAGCGTCGAGCCGTCGCTGGTCTCGATCTTGACGGCGATGCCCACGAGGATCGGCACGGCGGCGAGCACACCGAGCAGGGCGAGGGTGCGCCAGCGGCGGAAGGTGATGCCCAGCTCGCTGCGGAAGAGCCCGAGGGTCCAGATCCGCCGGACCTCGCGCACGTCACCCCCACTGCGCAGCCGCTGTTCGTCGTGCTCGCCGCCCACGCCGACCGCCTCAGCCCGCGACATCGAAGCCCTCCCCCGTCAGTGCCACGAACGCGTCCTCCAGGGACGCCCTCTCGACGCCGAAGCCCCGCACCCGTACGCCCGCCCCGACCAGGGCGGCGTTCAGCTCCGCGAGGTCGGTGCCGGGGTCGGCCGCGGTGCCCGCACCCGGCGGTTCGCCCGTCACGCGGTCCTCCGTCACGACGAGATCCGTCACGCCCAGTTCCTTCAGGACGCGGGCCGCGTCGCCCGTGTCCGGGGTCGTCACGGTCAGCCGCCCCCGCGCACCGGCGGCGAGTTCGGCGACCGGGCCCTGCGTGATGAGGCGGCCCTGCGCCATCACCGCGGCATGCGTGCAGACCTGCTCGATCTCGTCCAGGAGGTGCGAGGAAAGGAACACGGTCGTGCCCTCCGAGGCCAGTTCCCGCACCAGCGCCCGGATCTCGCGCATGCCCTGCGGGTCGAGGCCGTTGGTCGGCTCGTCGAGCACGAGGAGCCTGCGCGGCTGGAGCAGCGCGGCGGCCAGGCCGAGGCGCTGCTTCATGCCCAGGGAGTACGCCTTGGCCTTCTTGCCCGCGGCGGCCGTCAACCCCACCCGGTCCAGGGCCGCTTCGGCGCGGGCACGGCGGGTGCGGGGATCGGCGGTCGGGTCCGCGGCGTCGTACCGCAGGAGGTTGTCGCGGCCGGAGAGGAAGCCGTAGAGCGCGGGGCCCTCGATGAGCGCGCCCACGTGCGGGAGAACCCTGCGGATCTCGCGCGGCACGGGGCGGCCAAGGACACTGGCCCGGCCGGAAGTCGGCTCGATGAGGCCCATCAGCATCCGGATGGTGGTCGTCTTGCCCGAGCCGTTCGGCCCCAGGAAGCCGAAGACGCTTCCGGCGGGGACGGTGAGGCTCAGCCGGTCCACGGCCAGCTGCTTGCCGTAGCGCTTGGTGAGGGCGGAGGTCTCGATGACACTCTCCGTCGCTCCGCTGCCGGTGTTCGTGCTCGGCACCTTGCCCTCCCCCGCTCGAAGCCGTGACGGCGGGCCCGGGGTGCCTGACCGGCACCGCGGACCCGCCGCTCAATCGTCAAGGCGCAGCACGCTACTTCGCCGCGTTCGCCGCCTTCACCAGGGCGTCCTTCGTGACCGCGCCCGCGTAGACCTTGCCGTCCTCGGTGATGAGGGCGTTGACCAGGCGCGTCTTGAAGACCGTGCCCGAGCCGAACTTGCCCGACACCTGGTCGCCGAGCGAGTCGAGCAGCCGCTGCGCGTCCGGCGGGACGTCGCCGGAGCCGCCCGTCGGGAGGCCCTGGCCGCCCGGCAGTTCGAGCTCGGCGATGGAGTTCCAGCCCTTGCCGATGACGTTCAGACCGTTCAGGTCCTGCCCGCCCTTGAACTCCTTGCCCTCGAACTCCTTGCCGAACTCCTTGCCGCCGAACTCCTTGCCGCCGTCCTTGAAGCCGTGCTTCCCGGCCTCGGCGTCGTCGGCCTCGGTGACCTTCGCGCCCTTGGGCGGCGTGAAGTCGAAGGTCGACGCGGACGGCTTGCCGAAGTCGACCTTCGTGAAGCCCGCGTCGACGACCGCGCTGCCGCCGCCCGCCGGGCTGAGGGTGAACTTCAGCGGCGTACCGGTCTCGGAGTCCACCGCGACCGTGATCTGGCCGACCGTCGAGCCGGCCTGCTTGGGCTTGATGACCAGGCGGTACGCGTCACGGCCCGCTACCTGCGCGGTGCCGTCCACCTTCACCGACGTCGTGTCGTCGACCGCCTTCAGGGCTTCTTCGGCCAGCTCCTTGGGCGTGGAGGGAACGCCCTCGGGGAGGTCCTTCTTGGCGGAGTCCTTGCCGGAGTCCTTGCCGTGCGCCTTGCCCTCGGTCTTCGAGTGGTACGCCTCGTTCGACTTGCTGTCGTACGCCCATACGTCGTCGCCGTTGTGGATCAGGCTGTACTCGGCGGCGTCGTCCAGGACGGACAGCTTCTGCTTGTCGGGGCCGTCGGCGGCGACGCGCAGCGTGTGCGTGCCGGAGGCCAGTTCCATCAGCTTGGACTGCGGGTCCGCGGCCGAGCCCTTGCCGTCCCCGCCCTCGTCGCCCCCTCCGCCGCCCGGGGCGAAGCCGCCGGCCATGTCGCCGCCGAAGGAGGGCAGACCGAGGTCGGTGCTGATCTTCACGTTGCCCGAGAGCTGCTGCGTGTCCGACGCGGCGATCTTCTCGATGAGTTCCTGTGCGGTCACGTCGGGCAGGTCGGGGTCGCCCGAAGTGGCGAGCGCCGGGACGAGACCGATGGTCGCCGCCGCCACCCCCGCCACCGCGACGGGGACCACGTAACGCGCCGCCTTTCTGCGGCCTGCGCGCAGCTCCCCGGTCCCGCTGGTGTCCTGCTCCGGTTCGTACGGTGCCATTGTGTGCCCTACCTCCGTGGTCGGCGGCGGCCTTTCCCAGTACGTGCGTGCGTCCACCCTGTGCCGCCATTCTCACCCGAATAGGTCAGGAGTGGTTGTTCTTGCCGGACCTTGCTGATGTCCATACGACCAAATCGGCCAGCGAGAAGCGTCAGACCCCGGGTGCAACTCCACGTACTGCTGTGGGATGACACAGAGAGGCGGCGCCTCCCCCGTCCCGTAGGGGAGACGCCGCTTCAGCCCTGAGTGACCGGGCTCAGCCGTGCACGATCACGTGCCTCAGCCCTGAGTCCTGCACGATCACGTGCCTCAGCCCTGCACGAACACGTAGTCCGCCTTGTACGGCACCTTCGCGATGGCGCCGGGCTTGCAGTCACCCGCCGGGGCGACCCCGCCCACGGTGTTCAGGCGCAGGATCTCCGCGGTGCCCGCGAGCAGCCCGTGCCGCTTGCCGGTCTGGGTTGCCGCCAGGTCGAGTTCGGGGATGTTCTTGTCGCCGTTCGAGGTCCTGGAGATCAGCTTGCCGGTGACCTGGCTGCGGTCGGGCGCGGTCCAGCGCGGCGTGCCCGAGTTGGGGGCGACGAAGTCGTGCGCGATGTTGCCGCCGAGCCTGGCGCGCACGTCACGCTGGGCGAAGGCGGACTTCCCCGAACCGTCGTCGGCCTTCTTGCACTCGTAGATCTGCTCGCCCCGGATGACGGACGCCTGGAAGCTGGCCGCGGCCCGGCGGAAGTCGAAGTCCGTGGTCACTTTGTGGAGCTGGCCGCGGACCGCGCCGCCGGGGAACTCGGCGGTGTGCAGATTCGCGTAGAAGCTGCCGGGGTCCGCCTTCAGCTGTGCGAGCAGCGCCGCGTCGGCGACCCTGACCGTGCCGGTGACGCGGTTGCCCTTGCTCTTGCCGAGCAGCCCGGTGAACTCGATCTTGATGCCGCCGTTGGTGCCCCTGGCGCCCTGGTGGATGTGGAGGCCGGTCGGCTTGCCGGTGCCGCGCCACTTGACGCTGACGGACACCTTGTCGCCCTTGACCTGTACGAACTCCAGCGCCCGGCCGTCCTTGTCGCCGACCGCGGGCCCGCCCGGCACCGGCACCTCGTTCGCGCCGTTCATGCTCGCCGCGAAGACCGATCCGCCACTGGTCGAGCCATGGCTGCCGTCGTGCGCGGCGGCCGACGGCGCCGAGACCGCCACCCCTCCCGCCGCGGCGACGGCCACACCGGCCGCGAGCAGAGCCCGGCGCCGGTTCGCGAAAGTATTTGAGCTGCCACTGATGCCCATGATCAGAATCTCCCCGTACCCGAGCCGACGCCCCCTGCGTCAGCTTCCGGGCATAGGTACGGAATAGATCTGATCCTGGACTCAATCCAAGAGAAAACGGACGTGTGACCTAGGTCACGCCTCAAGCGTCCGTCGAGAAGGCCTCAGCCCGCCCGGTGCACCACCAGATCGCAGAGCTCGACCAGCGCCGCCTTCGCGTCGCAGTCCCGCAGCGGCGCGAGCGTGTCCCGCGCCTCCTCGGCGAACCGCACGGTGTCCTTGCGCGCCTGCTCCAGGGCCGGGTGGGCCCGCAGCCGCGCCAGCGCCTCGGCGTGCCGCGCGTCGTCCGTCAGATCCGAGTCGAGCAGCTCGCTCAGCGCGATGTCCTCGGGAAGACCGAGCTTCTCCACCCGCTCGCGAAGCCGCAGGACCGGAAGGGTGGGGATGCCTTCGCGGAGGTCCGTGCCCGGCGTCTTGCCGGACTCGTGCGAGTCGGACGCGATGTCGAGGACGTCGTCGGCGAGCTGGAAAGCGACGCCGAGCCGCTCCCCGTACTGGGTCAGGACGTCCACGACGGTCTCGTCGGCGCCCGACATCATGGCGCCGAAACGGCACGCCACGGCGACGAGCGAGCCGGTCTTGCCGCCGAGCACGTCGAGGTAGTGGTCGACCGGGTCGCGGCCCTCGGTGGGCCCCGCCGTCTCCAGGATCTGGCCGGTGACCAGGCGTTCGAACGCCTCCGCCTGGATGCGGACGGCGTCCGGACCGAGGTCGGCCAGGATGTACGAGGCGCGGGCGAACAGGAAGTCACCGGTGAGCACGGCGACGGAGTTGCCCCAGCGCTGATTGGCGCTCTCGACTCCGCGGCGCACGTCCGCCTCGTCCATCACGTCGTCGTGGTAGAGCGTCGCGAGGTGCGTGAGCTCGACGACGACGGCGGAGGGCACGACGCCCGGCGCGTACGGATCGCCGAACTGCGAGGCGAGCATCACGAGGAGCGGCCTGAACCGCTTGCCGCCCGCACGCACCAGATGCTGCGCGGCCTCCGTGATGAAGGGGACCCCGCTTTTGGTGGCGTCGAGCAGACCTTCCTCGACGGCCGCCAATCCGGCCTGGACATCGGCTTCGAGAGCCTGGTCCCGCACGCTGAGGCCGAAGGGCCCGACGACGGTCACGAGGGGTTCTCCTGTCTGCTGACGATCACAAGTCGGTCACTCGCTGGATCACTCGGTCGATCATCACTCGGTCGATCTTTGCGTGATGACGGGGTCGATGACACGGTTTGTCGATGTGTCGCTGCCATCACACAAGTCAGCGTATCCGGTCGCCTTTCGATCACAGTGGGCACCCGCCTGTGCAATGCCGCCCAGGCGGCGTTCGATGACCACCGGTATGTTCTTGATCAGCCGATAAGGGCCGGAAGACCGCATCATCCCGCGATCCGCCGGAGCCTCACGGCAAACAGAACCAAACGGAACTACCGGGAGCACAACCTTTGTCCCGCACCGAGGCCGACACCGAACCGCCCGCGGAGCCTCCCACGGATCCGCCGCCCGGCGACGACCACGCGTTCTTCGGACAGCCGCGCGGTCTGCTCACCCTGTCCGGCCTGGAAGTCTGGGAGCGCTTCTCGTTCCTGGGCATGCAGGCCATCCTCGTCCTCTACTTCGCGGACTCCGTCGCGAACGACGGCATGGGCATGGATTCCGGAACCGCCGCTTCGGTGTCGGCGGCGTACGGAACGCTCGTCTATCTGGTGTCGGTGGCGGGCGGCTGGCTCGCCGACCGCATCCTCGGCTCGTACCGCGCGGTCCTGTGGGGCGGCATCCTCATCGCCTGCGGCCACTACTCCATGGCGGTTCCGACGGCGACGATGACCTGGGTGGGCCTCGGCCTCATCAGCGCGGGCACCGGGCTCCTGAAGCCGAACGTCGCCTCGATGGTCGGCAAGCTCTACCGCACCGACGACGAGCGGCGCGACGCCGGCTTCGCGCTGTACTACATGGGCATCAACATCGGCGCTTTCGCGGGCCCGCTGATCACCGGCTGGCTCGGCGACCACAAGGGCTGGCACTGGGGCTTCTCGGCGGCTGCCATCGGCATGACCTTCGGCCTGGTCCAGTACGTCCTGGGCCGCCGTCACCTCGCCGGGCGCAAGGCGTCGGCGGAGTTCGCGCTGCCCAAGGATGCGATGCGCCGCGCGGTCATCATGATCGTCGCGGGCATCATCGCGTTCGCCGCCCTCGCGGGGGTGCTCGCCGCCGTCGGCTGGTTGACGATGGACCGCTTCGTCGACCTGCTCACCGTCATCTCGGTGATCGCGCCGATCGTCTACTTCGCGGTGATGTTCCGCAGCCCGCGCGTGAGCGCCGAGGAACGCGGTCGTCTGCGGCCGTACGTGGTGCTCTTCCTCGCCTCGGTCGTCTTCAACTTCATCCTCTTCCAGGCCTACTCGACGATGATCCTGCTCGCGTCGACGAACGCCGAGACGTCGATCCTCGGCTTCACCTTCCCCGCGAGCTGGTACGCCTCCGCGCTCGGCGCCTTCGAGGTCGCGCTCGCCCCCGTCGTCGCCGCGGTCTGGGCCCGCATGGGCCACCGCCAGCCGCACGCCTCCAACAAGATCGCCTTCGGCGTGATCCTGGGCGGCCTCTCGTTCATCCTGATGGTCCTGCCGACCTCGGGGCACGGCGACGGCACGTACAAGATGGCGGTCTGGTGGATCGTCGGCTCCTATCTGCTGCTCGGGCTCGGCGACATCCTCGTGGAGACCTCCGGCATGTCGGCCACGACGAAGCTCGCCCCGCAGGCCTTCGCCAGCCAGACCATGGCCCTCTGGTTCCTCTCGCTCGCCCTCGCCAACGGCATCCAGGCACAGGTCGTGAAGCTGTACGGAGAGGTCTCCAACCCGGCGTACTTCGGCGTCAACGGCGCCATCGCGGTGGCCGCCGGTGTCGCCGTCGTCCTGCTCGCCCCGTGGCTGCGCCGCACCATGCACCCCGTCCACTGAGGACACTGAGGTTCCCCCCATGCAGAACATGCAGATCCGCTCATCCTTCCCGTACGAGACCACCCGCGAGGACGTCCAAGTACCCCTCTCGGACGGAACCAGGCTCTACGCGCGCATCTGGCGCCCGGTGACGGACGAACCCGTCCCCGTGCTCCTGGAGTACCTCCCCTACCGTCTGAGCGACTGGACGGCGCCCCGCGACTTCCAGCGCCACCCCTGGTACGCGGGCCACGGCTACGCCTCCGTGCGCGTGGACGTGCGCGGCCACGGCAACTCGGAGGGCATGCCGGGCGACGAATACTCCCCGGTCGAGCTGGCCGACGGGGTCGAGGTCGTCAACTGGCTCGCCGCGCAGCCCTGGTCCACCGGCAAGGTCGGCATGTTCGGCATCTCCTGGGGCGGCTTCAACTCCCTCCAGATCGCGGCCCTCGCGCCCGAGCCGCTCAAGGCCATCGTCACGGTCTGCTCCGCGGACGACCGCTATGACAACGACGTGCACTACATGGGTGGTTCCGTCCTCGCGGTGGACATGCACGCGTGGGCGGCCACCATGCTCGCCTTCGTCTCACGGCCGCCGGACCCGCTGTTCGTCGGCGACCGCTGGCGGGACATGTGGCTGTCCCGCCTCGAAGCCGTGGACCCCTTCATCCACACCTGGCTCGACCACCAGACGCGGGACGCCTACTGGCAGCACGGCAGCGTCTGCGAGGACTACTCCGCGATCGGCGCCGCGGTGCTCGCGGTGGGCGGCTTCCACGACCCCTACCGGGACACGGTCCTGCGCCTGGTCGAGCACCTGCCGGGGGACGTACGGGGGTTGATCGGCCCGTGGTCGCACCAGTACCCGGACCGGGGCCTTCCGCCGGGCCCGGCGATCGGCTTCCTCCAGGAGACCCTGCGCTGGTGGGACCACCACCTCAAGGGCGTCGACACCGGCGTCATGGAGGAGCCGAAGCTGCGCTCCTGGATCAGCGACTCGCACCCGCCGGCGACGGTGTACGCCGAGCTGCCGGGCGGCTGGGTCGGCGACCCCTCCTGGCCTTCCCCGAACGTCACGCCGACCCCGTACGCCCTCCAGGGCGCCCCGGTGATCGTGAACTCGCCCCAGCACACGGGCCTGGACGCGGGCCGCTACTTCCCCTTCGGCAACGACGCGGACCTGCCGCCGGACCAGCGGGACGAGGACGCGAAGTCGGCGTGCTTCGAGTTCGAGGTCCCCTCGGCCGTACGCATCCTCGGGCGCCCCAAGGTGACGTTGCGCCTGGCGATGGACAGCCCGTCGGGCCAAGCGATCGCACGGGTGTGCGATGTCGCCCCGGACGGCTCGTCGACCCTGGTCACCCGGGGCGTCCTGAATCTCTCCGCGCGCAACGGCCGGGACCGGGTGGACCCCTGGCCGGTGGGCGAGACGGAAGACGTGACCTTCGAACTGAACGCGATCGGCCACACGTTCCCGCCCGGCCACAAGATCCGCCTCGCGGTGTCGTCCGCGTACTGGCCGTGGATCTGGCCGCAGGCGGATTCGGCGGGATTCGTCCTGGACCCGGTCGGCAGCTCGCTCGAACTCCCGGTACGGACAGGTGACTTGGATTCCTCGATCACCTTCTCCGCCCCCGAGCAGTCGGAGCCGCTCGGGGTGGTGTACCCCGCGACGCTCGACGAGCTGCGCCCCGAGCGGCTGGTCGTACGCGATGTGGCGAAGGGCGAATGGCGCCTGGAGGTGGACCCGCGCTACGGCGGTACGCGGGTCTACCCGGACGGCCTCGAATTCACCGAGGACGCGGTGGAGACGTACACGATCGACGAGTACGACCCCCTCAGCGCCCGCACCCGCTCGGACTGGACGATCCGCCTGCACCGCCCGGAACTGGCGTGGGACGTGTCGATCGCCTCCCGCTCGGAGATCACCTGCGACGCGGCGGACTTCATCACGTCGAACGAGGTGGTGTGCAGGGAGGGCGACGAGGTCGTCTTCCACCGCACGTGGGAGAAGCGCATCCCGCGAACGGCGGGCTAGGGCTTCACCCGGGGGTGGCCAGCAGCCTCTCGAGCACGACGGCCACCCCGTCGTCCTCATTGGACGAAGTCACCTCATCGGCGGTCGACTTGAGGTCGGGGTGGGCGTTGGCCATGGCGACACCGCGGGCCGCCCAGACGAACATCGGCACGTCATTGGGCATGTCCCCGAAGGCGATGGTGTCCTCGGCGGCCCTCCCGAGCCGTTCGGCGGCGAGGGCGAGCCCGGTCGCCTTGGTCACGCCGCGCGGCTGGAGCTCGACGGTGCCGGGCCCGGACATGGTGACGGTGGCGAGCGGCCCCACGGCATCACGCGCGACGGCGGCCAACTCGTCGTCGTTCAGCTCGGGATGGCGCAGCAGCACCTTGCTGATGGGCTCGGCCCAGAGCGCGTCCCGCCGCTGCACCCGTACGGCGGGCAGGGTGGGGTGCGGCATCAGATACCCCGGCTCGATGAGGGTGAGCCCGTCCACGCCGTCCTGATCGACGGCGGCGTACACCTCCCCCACCTCCGCCTCGATCTTCCCGAGCGCGGCTTCGGCGAGTTCGCGGTCGAGCGTCACGGACCAGAGCATGCGGTCGGCCCCGGCGTCGTACAACTGCGCCCCCTGCCCGCAGACGGCGAGGCCGCCGGCCCCCAGATCGTCGAGCAGCGGCTTCACCCGCGGCGCGGGCCGACCGGTCACCACCAGGTGGTGCGCCCCCGCCGCGACGACCGCCGCCAGCGCGGCCAACGACCGGTCGGAGACGGTGTCGTCACCGCGCAGCAGCGTTCCGTCCAGGTCAGTGGCGATAAGTGAATATGCGAGGGGTGCAGCCATGATCCAGAGAATACGGATCCCGGGCGATGCTGAAAGCAGCGTGACGGGAGCTGTGACGCGCCGCCGTGCGCTGGGCGCACTACGGCGCTCACCGGATTCACCGAGACGAGTCTGCGCGAACCGTCCTTACGGTCATACTTGCCGCGCCCCTCACCTCCGGCCCGACGTACGCATCTGGTAACCAAACCCCGCCCATCACCCCTGCCCACCAGCCAGCCTAGTAACTTTGCAACCCGCACAGGGTAGTTAGCGGGGAACGCGTGACGGGGGTTGCGGGATGGCGGGGAATCGTCCGGCGGATTGGCATGTCCTGGACCTGGACAAGGACCCGACGCCCGGCGATCCGGACCGCGTACGCAACCTGGCGAAGAACCTGCACGACTTCGCGGACGACGTGTCCAAGGTCCTGCGGGACATCAAGGGCATGGCGGGCGAGGACGCGATCCTCACCTGGGCCGGGAAGACCGCCGAATCCTTCACGGCGGAGTTCGAGGACGCACCGGGCAAGCTGAAGAAGCTCAAGAAGAGCTACGAGATGGCCGGCGACGCGCTGTCCGCGTACTGGCCGGAGCTGGAACGCTCCCAGGCCCTGGCCGACAAGGCCCTGGCCAAGGGCCGCGAGGCACAGACCAGCCTCTCCGCCGCGCAGACCCGCCTGACCTCGGCGGACTCCTGGGTGGACAAGGCGGGCAAGGAAGCCGACAAGTACAAGGACGACGGCGGCTCCAAGGCCGGCAAGGACGTCCCCAAGCCCGACCCGGACAAGGTCAAGGCCGCCACCCGCAACGCGAATTCCGCCGAAAAAGCCCAGACCGCCGCCAAGTCCGACGTCACCGCTGCCCAGTCCAACCTCGACGCGGCGAAGAAGATGGCCGAGGACGCCCGGAAGATGCGCGAGGACGCCGCGGGCACGGCGAAGAAGAAGCTGGAAGAGGCCTCCGACGCGGGCATCCAGAACCGCAAGTGGTGGGAGGAGGTCGGCGACTGGGTCACCGACAACTGGGACACCATCGTCGCCGTCTGCAAGGTCGTCGTCGCCGTACTCGGCGTCATCGCCATGATCATCGGCGG
>NZ_JBNNJZ010000124.1:0-18736 GCF_050270335.1 Streptomyces sp. NPDC059900 | reverse complement strand
CAGCTCACCGGCCTGTCGCCGAGCATCGCCTCCGGGCGGCTCGCCTACTTCCTCGGCCTCGAAGGACCCGCCGTCACCCTCGACACGGCGTCCTCCTCGTCCCTGGTGGCCCTCCACTACGCGCTGCGCTCGGTGCGGTCGGGGGAGTGCACCACGGCCCTCGCCGGCGGCCTCAGTGCCCTGCGCGAACTGTGGCTGCGCGGCAACCGCCTCACGTCACTGCCCGCCGCGTTCGGCCGCCTGGGGGCGCTGCGCGAACTGGAGCTGCGCGAGAACCGGTTCACGGCGGTCCCGGCAGCGCTGCGCGGACTGCCCCGGCTGCGCAGACTCGACCTGCGGTCGAACCGGCTGCGGGGGCTCCCGCCCTGGATGGCCGACCTGCCGCGGCTGGAGAAGCTGGACCTGCGCTGGAACGAGGTCACGGTGCCGGAGCCACTGCTGCGGCGGCTGGAGACGCGGGGGTGTGTGGTGCTGCGGTGAGGCACTGCACCCGGCGCGGCAGGTGCGATGGCCGGACCGGGCCGGTGCGTGAGGTACGCGCCCCGACTGGCCGGTGCGCGAGGTACGCGCCCCGACCGGCCGGTGCGTGAGGTCCGCGCTCCGACCCGCCGCGGAAGAAGCCGCGACTGCCGTGTCTCCCGCGGTGCCACCGGCCCGCGGACCGGGCCGGTGAACGCAGCCCGCCCCTGCGGAACGGAGAAAAGCCGCAGCTATCCGAGCTTCGGCGGGACCACCGCCACCGCTCCCCGCGCATGCGTCAGCACCGCGTTGGTCACCGATCCCATCAGGCGCCCCAGTGACCGCCCCCGCCGATGGCGTCCCACCACCACCAGTCCGGCCTCCCGCGACGCGTCCACCAGCAAGCCCGCCGCGTCCCCCGGCAGGACCTCCGTCTCGACACGCACCCCGGGATACCGCTCCCGGAAAGGCGCGAGCTGCTGCGCCGCGAGCCGCGTGTGCTCCCGCGCGCTGGCCTCGTCCGCCTCCGCCGAGGTCACGAAGTCACCGGTGGCCGTGTAGACGAGCACGGGTCCGGGGTAGGCGCAGACGACCCGGAGCACCGCGCCCCGCAGCGCCGCCTCCGCGAAGGCGAAGCCCATCGTCTCCTCGTGCGGGGTGAGCGCGTCGAGCCCGAGCACCACGCAGGGGCCCGCCCCCGCCGTGACCTCCTCGCCCGGCCGCACCACGACCACGGGACAGGCCGCGTCCCGTGCGCTGGCGAGCCCGTTCGAGCCGAGCAGCAGACTGGTGAAACCGCCCCTGCCGCGCGATCCGAGGACCAGCAACTGCGCCGCGTCGCCGAGCCGCGCAATGTCGTGCCCCGGCGTCCCGTCCACCACCTCGAGCGTCAGCTCGGGCAGATCCGCCCGCCCCTCCAGGCTCCGGCGTGCCCGGTCGACGACCGGGTCCGCGTCGGGCCGGTGGTCGATGGTCGGCATGTACGGGCCGTCGGCCAGCGGCATCGCGTACTGCCGCACATGCACGATTCGCAGCGGCGCCTGCCGCAGCCGCGCCGCGCTCAGCGCCCACTCCAGGGCGTGGTCGCCGCCCGACGAACCGTCGACGGCCACCACCACGGGTCCGGCGGGCGCATCGTCACTCATGGCTTCCTCGTCTCCGGCGCAGTGCCAAGGTCGACCGGCTCCGCTAGCGGAGTCCGGGACGACCAGGTCAGCACGGCGGGCGTCGCGAGCGGCCGCGACAGCCGGAGACGAGGGTCCACAACGCCCCGCACGGCCTACGTCAGATCGAATTCCCCCGAACGCGCACCGTGCACGAACGCTCCCCACTCCGCAGGAGTGAAGATGAGGGACGGGCTCTCGGGCCGGCCGGCGTTGCGCATCGCGATGAAACCTTCGACAAAGGCGATCTCCACGTCACCCCGCCCCTCGCTGCCCGATTGCCAGTCCGCTGTGCTGAGGTCGAGCTCCGGCTTGTCCCAGCCCGCGAGCGGGCTCTGCTGACCTGCGAGCGGATGCTGCTGAATGGTGCCTTCGGCCACGTCCGTGCTCCTCCCGATGCGTCGTCCGCCCGTCAGCCTAGCTTTCGCTTCCGGTGCCGGACAGGCCGCGGAACGAGGACGCCCGCCCGTCCGGCCCGGCGCACCCGTCACGTGCTGGGCGGCTCGGCTCCGACCAGCCACATGGCGAAGAACTGCGAGCCGCCTCCGTACGCATGTCCGAGCGCCCTGCGGGCCCCGTCGATCTGGTGCTCGCCCGCCTGGCCACGCACCTGAAGTGCCGCTTCGGCAAAGCGGATCATGCCCGAGGCGCCGATGGGATTGGTGGAAAGGACACCGCCCGACATGTTGACGGGCAGATCGCCGTCCAGCTCGGTGACGCCCGACTCGGTCAGCTTCCAGCCCTCGCCCTCGGCGGCGAATCCAAGGTTTTCCAGCCACATCGGCTCGTACCAGGAGAACGGCACGTACATCTCGACCGCGTCGATGTCGCGCCGCGGGTCGCTCACGCCCGCCTGCCGGTAGACGTCGGCCGCGCAGTCCTTGCCGGCCTGCGGCGACACGAAGTCCTTGCCCGCGAAGAGGGTGGGTTCGCTGCGCATCGCGCCGCCGTGCATCCAGGCCGGCGGCCGGGGCGAACGGCTCGCGCCCGCGCGGTCGGTGAGGATCATCGCGCAGGCCCCGTCGGAGGAGGGGCAGGTCTCGGAGTAGCGGATCGGGTCCCACAGCATGGGCGACGCCTGGACCTTCTCCAGGGTGATGTCCTGCTCGTGCAGGTGGGCGTAGGGGTTCTTCAGGGCGTTGCGCCGGTCCTTGTACGCGACGAGCGAGCCCACCGAGTCGGGGGCGCCGGTGCGCCGCATGTACGCACGCACGTGCGGCGCGAAGAAACCGCCCGCGCCCGCAAGCAGCGGCTGCTGGAAGGGGATGGGCAGGGAGAGCCCCCACATCGCGTTGGATTCCGACTGTTTTTCGAAGGCGAGGGTCAGGACGGTGCCGTGGACGCGGCCCGCGACCAGGTTGGCGGCGACCAGGGCGGTGGAGCCGCCGACGGAGCCCGCGGTGTGCACGCGCAGCATGGGTTTGCCCACCGCGCCGAGCGCGTCGGCGAGGTACAGCTCGGGCATCATGACGCCCTCGAAGAAGTCCGGCGCCTTGCCGATGACGACCGCGTCGATGTCGGCCCACGTCAATTCGGCGTCGGACAGGGCGGCTTGGGCGGCCTCGCGGACGAGACCGGCGATCGAGACGTCCCGCCGGGCGGCGACGTGCTTGGTCTGGCCGATTCCGACGACGGCCACGGGCTCCTTGCCCACCTCACTCATCACGCATCTCCTTCCAGGACGGCGACCAGGTTCTGCTGGAGGCAGGGGCCGGATGTGGCGTGCGCGATCGCACGGTGCGACTCGCCCCGGTGGATGCGCGCGGCGGCCTCACCGAGCCGGATGAGGCCGGCGGCCATGACGGGGTTCGCGGCGAGGGCGCCTCCGGAGGGGTTCACCGTGACGTCGTCGCCCAGCTTCAGCGCCTTGCGCAGGACGACTTCCTGGGAGGTGAACGGCGCGTGCAACTCGGCCGTGTCCACGGGTCGTTCGAAGGCTCCGGCCCGCTCGGCGGCCAGGCGGCTGGACGGCGAGTCGGTGAGGTCGCGCACGCCCAGGGCGTGCGCCTCGATGCGGTGGTCGATCCCGCGGATCCAGGCGGGCCGCTCGCACAGTTCGCGGGCCCGCTCCCCCGCGGCGAGGATCACGGCGGCGGCCCCGTCGCCGACGGGCGGGCAGTCGCCGGTCCGCAGCGGCCGTACGACGTAGTCGCCCTGCGGCACGGAACCGCTCAGCTGCGCATGGGAGTTGGCGGAGGCGTCCCGGCGGCTGCGCGCGGCCACCCCGGCGAGCGCGGGCTCGTCGGCGTCCCCCGCGTCGATCAGGGCCTGCGCCTGGAGGGCCGCCAGGGCCACCGAGTCCGGCCACAGGGGCGCCACGTAGTACGGGTCGAGCTGCCGGGTCAGCACGTCGCGCACCGAGCCGGGGGACGACTTGCCGTAGGAGTACACGAGCGCGGTGTCGGCATCGCCGGTGAGCAGCTTGGTCCACGCCTCGTACAGCGCCCACGCCCCGTCCATCTCGACGTGCGACTCGGAGATCGGCGGCCAGGCGCCCACCCCGTCGAGCGCCATCGTGAACGAGAAGGCGCGGCCCGCGAGGTAGTCCGACGAGCCGGAGCAGGTGAAGCCGATGTCGCTGGTCTTCAGGCCGGTGGCTTCGAGGACCTGGTGCAGGACGGGCATGAGCATCTCCACCTCGGAGAGCTCGTCGGTGGAGCGCAGATGGTCGGTCTGCCCGAAGGCGACGATCGCGATGTCCCGGACGGGCCGCATCACGGACGGCTTCGCGGACGGCATCTACACCAGCTCCTTGTACGTGTCGTAGTCGGCGTCCGGCTCGCCCGTGGGCCGGTAGTGATCGGGGAAGCGGGCGCCCTCGGTCCACACGGGCTCGACGCGCAGGCCCATCCGCACCTGGTCGTAGGGGATGCCCGCGATCCGGGCGTGCAGGGCGAGGTCGGCGCCGTCCAGAGCGATGTGCGCGTAGACGTAGGGCACTTCGATGTCGAGGTTCTTCGCCTTGATGTTGACGATGCAGTAGGTGGTGACGGTGCCGCGCGGCCCGACCTCGACGCGCTCGGTGGTGGCGACGCCGCAGGTGGGGCAGGCGCCGCGGGGCGGGACGTAGACCTTGCGGCAGGAGGGGCAGCGCTCGCCGACGGTCCGCTGGTCGGAGAGCGCCCTGATGTAGGCGGTCTGGGCGCGGCCGGGCGCGTAGGTGTAGTCGAGGCGCGCGAGGGCGACGATGCCGGTGACCGGGTCGCTGAACTCGCCGCTGTGCGGGCGGGCTTCGTCCGTAGCCGGTCCGTCGTCGGTCTCGAAGCAGGCGATGTCGGTGATGGCGCCGGTGCGTTCGGCGGCCCAGCGGATCCGCACTCGCATGCCGGTCCTGACGGCGTCGGGGCCCGGTACGTCCAGGGCGTGCAGCAGGGCGGTGTCGGCGCCGTCGAGCTTCACCATGACCCAGGCGAAGGGGGTGTCCAGGGGCTGTCCCCTGCGGGGTTCGTGGTTCCAGGCCCAGGTGGTGACGGTACCGGCGGCGCCGACCTCGACCAGGTCACGTATCTCTTCGGCGGTCACGGGGTCGTACTCGACGGGCGGGACGAGCGTCCTGCCGTCCTCGGTCTTCACACCGAGCACGGTCCGCTCGCGCAGCCCGGTCAGAAACGCACTCTGCACGGGCCCGAGCGACCGGGTGAAGGGAAACTCCAGGACAAGCGGCGCACGCAGCACTTCGGGTGAGGGAGCGGATGCCATGAGCAGAACTCCGTTCTGGGCGAGGGGCGCCCCGCAGGGGCGCGGGGAACTGCGCGGCCGGCCACAACGGCCCCGCAGCCGAAAGGGGACCTAGGCCCGCCGAAACTCGGGGTCTCGTTTCTCCGCAAAGGCTCTGGAGCCCTCCTTCGCATCGGCGGTGTCGAAGACCGGCCAGCCCCGCTTCAGCTCCGCGGCGAGACCGTCCGTCTCGGACATCTCCGCGGCTTCGTAGACGGACGCCTTGACCGCCTCCACGGCGAGCGGCCCGCAGGCGTTGATCTGTTCGGCGATGGCGAGGGCCTTCTCCAGGGCGGTGCCGTCCGGCACGACGTGCCCGACGAGGCCGATCGAAGCGGCCTCGGCCGCCGAGTAGGGGCGCCCGGTGAGCAGCATCTCCAGGGCGTGCGTACGGGGAATCTGGCGGGGCAGGCGCACGGTCGAGCCGCCGATGGGGAAGAGGCCGCGCTTGACCTCGAAGAGCCCGAACGTCGCGGACTCGCCCGCGACGCGGATGTCCGTGCCCTGGAGGATCTCGGTGCCGCCGGCGACGCAGTACCCCTCGACCGCGGCGATGACGGGTTTGCGGGGGCGGTGGTGGCGCAGCATCGCCTTCCAGTGCAGATCGGGGTCGGCCTTCATCCGGTCCCGGTACTGCTCCCCGTCCATCCCCTTGCCCGCGAGGGCCTTGAGGTCCATGCCGGCGCAGAACGCGCCGCCCGCGCCGGTGAGCACGACGGAGCGGATGGCGTCGTCCTCGTCGGCGGCCAGCCACCCGTCGTAGAGGCCCACCAGCATCGGCAGCGAGAGCGCGTTCTTCGCTTCCGGCCGGTTGAGCGTGAGTATCAGTGTGGCGCCTTCGCGCTGCACAGCGAGATGTTCCGTCCCACCCATAGCCGTGCTCCTTCTTGCTGTCGGCTTCGGACCTGGAACAGGTTGCAGTAGGCGGGGAGCCAGTTCAAGAGTTTTCTGACAGACAGTCAGATTTCTTCAACGAGGGCCCTTCCCACTTGTGGGTGCCTCTGCTCTGATGACCGCCAGGAAGAGATGACGCCGGGGTCAGGAGGAGCGGTGGAGTACAACCTTGCCGACCTGTTCGAGTCGGTCGTCGACGTGGTCCCCGACCGCGAGGCGCTCGTGTACATCGATCACCCCGGTACCGGGGCGGAACGCAGGCTGACGTACGCCGAGCTCGACCGGGCCGCCAACCGCATCGCGCACCACCTGATCGACACCGGCCTCAAGCCCGGCGAACATCTGGGGCTCCACCTGTACAACGGCGTCGAGTACCTCCAGACCGTGCTGGCCTGCCTCAAGGCCCGGCTCGTACCGGTCAACGTCAACTACCGCTATGTGGAAGAGGAGTTGGTCTACCTCTACCGCGACGCGGACCTCGCCGCGCTCGTCTTCGACGCGGAGTTCACCGAGCGGGTCGCGGCGGCGCTGCCGCGTACGGAGAAGCTGCGGCATCTGGTGCGGGTGGGGACCCCGCCGGCCGGCGCGCCCGCGCTCGATGTGGTCGCTTTCGCCGACGCGGAGGCGGCGGGTTCGCCGGAGCGCGGATTCGCCGCACGCTCGGCCGACGACCTGTTCATCATCTACACCGGCGGCACCACCGGCATGCCCAAGGGTGTGATGTGGCGCCAGGAGGACCTGTTCTTCGCAGGTCTCTTCGGCGGCGAGCCCGCGGGCGAGCCGGTGAAGCGGCCCGGGGAACTGGCGGAGCGCGTCGCGGCGGGCGGACCCGGCATCACGTTCTTCCCCACTCCCCCGCTGATGCACGGCACGTCGACGCTGACGTCGTTCATCGCCTTCAACTACGGCCAGCGGGTGGCCATCCACCGCAAGTACGTCCCCGAAGAGGTGCTGCGCACCATCGAACGGGAGAAGGTCTCCAGCGTGTCCCTGGTGGGCGACGCGATGCTCAGGCCGCTCATCGACGCCTTGCACGGCCCGCTCAAGGGCACCGACCTCTCCTCGCTCTTCAGCGTCTCGTCCTCCGGGGCGATCATGTCGGAGACGGTGCGCGACCAGTTCCAGGAGCTGGCTCCGAACGTCCTGCTCCTGAACAACTTCGGCTCCTCGGAGTCCGGCTCCAACGGCAAGGCCACGGACGACTCGGGCCCCGAGAAGGGCTTCCGCCTGGAGGTCAACGAACGCACGCAGGTGGTGGACCTGGTCACGCACGAGCCGGTGGCGGTGGGCGAGATCGGCCGCCTGGCCCAGCGCGGCCATGTGCCGCTCGGCTACTACAACGACCCGGCGAAGACCGCCGAGACGTTCTTCCAGAAGGGCGACGAGCGGTGGGTGCTGCTCGGCGACATGGCCACCGTCGACGAGGACGGCATCGTCACCGTCCTCGGCCGGGGTTCGCAATGCATCAACACCGGTGGCGAGAAGGTGTATCCGGAGGAGGTCGAGCAGGCGCTGAAATCCCATCCGGACGTGTACGACGCGCTGGTCACCGGAGTCCCCGACGAACGCTGGGGCAACCGCGTCGCCGCGGTAGTCCAACTCCGCGACGGCGCGGCCCCCTTGGACCTCGAAGCCATCCAGACCCACTGCCGCACCCGGCTGGCCGGCTACAAAGTCCCCCGCGCCGCGGTCTTCACCCCGCAGATCCAGCGCTCGCCGAGCGGCAAGGCGGACTACCGGTGGGCGAAGGCGGTGGCGGCGGGGGGCTGATCAAGCCCGCTCGCCGGGGCAACCGGAGCAGCCGCGGAGTTTCGGGTGGGCGGGCGGGAAAAATTCCGCCGCGAAGCGGCGGCCCGGAATCGCCGTCAGGCGGCACAGACAGACCGGAGCGCCCGCTCCAGAGCAACCGTATGCAGCAGGTCCAGCTTCCGATCCTGTCGGACCTGCAGGGCACCCACACCCACAAGCCCACGGCAGGACGCCGCCGCGCGAGCCGCGGGAGAGTCGGCGATGCCCCGCACCAGCTCGCCGTTCACCCGGTTGATCTCCTTGCGGACCTCCGCGAGGTCGGGCCTCTCCCCCGGCCCCGGCGCCTGCGAGGGGTCCGCGTCCCACCGCCGGTGCAGTGCGCGCTGCACCACCTTGTTGGCCTCGATCTGGTCCCGGAAGATCCGCACGGTCGCCCCGGGATCGGCGCCCAGCTCCCGCGCCTGCCGCGCCACGTCGTCCAGGACCTGCTGCTCACGGGCGGGATCGTCGACGGGGCTGTCCGTGCCGTACTTCGCGGCGGCGACGAGATCGGCGGTGGCCAGGCGCCGGGCGGCGAGATCGGCAAGCGTGTGGAGTCGGGCGTACGACCCGGCAGGGGCGGCCGGAGCAGCAGCGGACCGCTGCGCCGGGGCCGCGACGGCAACGGCGCCCCCGCTCCCGGCCAGCAGCGCCGCACACACGGCCCCGGCAGTGAACAGACGCCCCGCGGACGAACCGATACGCACGATGACTCCTCTGGTAGCCCTAATCCTGCGCGAGGAATCCTGCCACCCGCCGCGCGAACCACTCCGGATCGTCCAGCCACGGGAAGTGCCCGCCGCCCGGCTGCACTTGCCGTACGCCGCCCGGGAAGAACCCGGCGAACTCCTGCGCGTGCGCGGGGTTCGGGACACCGTCGTGCTCCCCCGCCAGGACAAGCACCGGCGCCGTGAGCCCGGTGAGGGCGGCGCGCGTGGCGGGCGGGTCGAAGGCGCCCTCGCCGTAGAACACGGCGGCCGCCCCGGCGTTCTTCTCCCGTGCGCTCGCCGCCTGGTGCGCCTGCGCCGCGGCGTCCCAGCGCCCGTAGCCCAGGGGCACGAGGGCATCCCACACCTCGGCGGGGCTGCGCCCGGCCTCGATCGCGTCCAGCGCGGCCTCGGCGGCCGGGTACCAGGGCTCGCCCCGGTGGGCCGCCGCGGCGTCACGGTGGTCCGTGGCGCCCGGCACGAGGCCGAGCGACTGCGTGGCCGGGGTGACCAGGACGAGGCGGCGGACGCGCTTGGGGTGGCGTGCCGCGTACAGCGTGGCGATGTTGCCCGCCGCCGAATGGCCAAGAAGGTCGATCCCGTCGAGCCCCAGGTGCTCGCGCAGCGCCTCGACGTCGTCCACGAGCCGGTCGCAGCGGTACGTCTCCGGGTCGGCCGGCGCCGCGGAGTCACCCGTGCCGCGCAGGTCGAGCAGGATCAGGCGGCGGTGCGCCGTCAGGCCGCCGAGATCTCCGAAATAGGCGGAGGCGCGCATGGGGCCGCCCGGTACGCAGAGCAGCGGCTCGCCCTGCCCCTTCTCGTGGTAGGCCAGCTCGGTCCCGTCGTATGCGGTGAATGTCGGCATGAAGGTGATCATCACATCTCGCGCCACACCCGGACAACGTTGTTCGGCCAAGGTGTCCCAGCTCAAGGCCACGTTGTGCGATCTCTTGACGACCGCCCCCGGGGGCTGGATTACTGAGCTCGACGGAAGATCGACGACCGAATGATCGGTCGCCCGTTTGGGACGGGAGAAACCGCATATGACGGCGATGCTGGACGCGGCGGAGCGCCTGGGGCGCGAGGAACTCGAGGCACTGCAGCTGGAACGCCTCCAGGACACCTTGCTGCACGCGTACGAGAACGTGCCCTTCTACCGGGCGGCGTTCGACAAGGCGGGGCTGCGCCCCGACGACTGCCGCACGCTGTCCGATCTGGCCCGCTTCCCGTTCACGGCCAAGACCGATCTGCGGGACAACTACCCCTTCGGGATGTTCGCGGTCGAGCAGTCCGAGGTACGGCGCCTGCACGCGTCCAGCGGCACCACGGGGCGCCCCACGGTCGTCGGCTACACCGAGCAGGACCTGTCGATGTGGGCCGACGTCGTCGCCCGCTCGATCCGCGCGGCGGGCGGCCGCCCCGGACACAAGGTGCATGTGGCGTACGGGTACGGCCTGTTCACCGGGGGCCTCGGCGCGCACTACGGGGCCGAGCGGCTCGGCTGCACGGTGATTCCCGCGTCCGGCGGCATGACCGCGCGCCAGGTCCAGCTGATCCAGGACTTCCGCCCCGAGATCATCATGGTGACCCCCTCGTACATGCTGACGCTCCTGGAGGAGTTCGAGCGCCAGGGCGTCGACCCGCGCACGACGTCCCTCAAGGTCGGCATCTTCGGCGCCGAGCCCTGGACGGAGGAGATGCGCCGCGAGATCGAGGAGCGGTTCGCGATCGACG
The DNA here is from genome assembly GCF_050270335.1 of Streptomyces sp. NPDC059900. NCBI lineage: Bacteria > Bacillati > Actinomycetota > Actinomycetes > Kitasatosporales > Streptomycetaceae > Streptomyces > Streptomyces sp. NPDC059900. Next base: position 8,274 of record NZ_JBNNJZ010000124.1, on the reverse strand, counting down.
CCGTCGACATATACGGGCTCTCCGAGGTCATCGGCCCCGGAGTCGCCCAGGAGTGCGTGGAGACCAAGGACGGACTGCACATCTGGGAGGACCACTTCTATCCCGAGGTGGTCGATCCGGTCACCGGCGAGGTGCTGCCCGACGGCGAGCGCGGCGAGCTGGTCTTCACCTCCCTGACCAAGGAGGCCATGCCCGTCATCCGCTACCGCACCCGCGACCTGACCCGCCTCCTGCCCGGCACCGCGCGGAACTTCCGCCGGATGGAGAAGATCACCGGCCGCTCGGACGACATGGTGATCCTGCGCGGCGTGAACCTCTTCCCCACCCAGGTCGAGGAGATCGTCCTGCGCACGCCGGGCGTCGCCCCGTACTTCCAGCTGCGCCTGAGCCGTGAGGGCCGCATGGACGCGCTCACGGTCCGGGCCGAGGCCCGCGCGGACACGACTCCCGAGCGGCGCGAGGCGGCGGCCCGGGAGATCGCGACGGCGGTGAAGGACGGGATCGGCGTCTCGGTGGCGGTCGAGATCGTCGATCCGGAGACGATCGAGCGGTCGGTGGGCAAGTTCAAACGGATCGTGGACCTGCGCGAGAAGTAGGCGGCCGGCGCGGCGCCTATGACGCGCTGAAGCGGTCCCGCAGCTCCCGCTTGAGGATCTTCCCGCTCGCGTTGCGCGGCAGCTCGTCCACGAACAGGACCCGTTTGGGCGCCTTGAAGTGGGCGAGCTTCTCGCGTGCGTGGTCGATGAGTTCGGCTTCGGTGACGGCTCCGTTGCGTACGACGACCGCGGTGACCGCCTCGATCCAGCGCTCGTCCGGCAGCCCGATCACGGCCGCCTCCGCGACCCGCTCGTGGGTGTAGAGCACGTCCTCGACCTGGCGCGAGGCGACCAGGACGCCGCCGGAGTTGATGACGTCCTTCACCCGGTCGACGATCGTGAAGTAGCCGTCCTCGTCGCGCACGGCGAGGTCCCCGGAGTGGAACCATCCGTCGCGGAAGGCCTCCTTGGTCTCCTCGGGCTTGTCCCAGTAGCCCTCGCACAACTGCGGTGAGTGGTAGACGACTTCCCCCGGCGTGCCGTCCGGCACCTCAAGACCGCGCTCGTCGACGACCCGCGCCTCGACGAACAGGACGGGCCGCCCGCAGGAGTCCATCCGCCCCTCGTGCTCGTCGGGCCCGAGGACCGTGGCCAGGGGGCCGATCTCGCTCTGCCCGAAGCAGTTGTAGAAACCGAGCGACGGCAGCCGGTCGCGCAGCCGCTCGAGTACCGGGACGGGCATGATCGACGCGCCGTAGTAGGCCTTGCGCAGCCCGCTGAGGTCGCGGGTGGCGAAGCCGGGGTGGTTGGAGAGGCCGATCCACACGGTGGGCGGTGCGAAGAGGCTGTCGGCATGGCCCGCCTCCACGAGCTCGAAGATCCGCTCGGCGTCCGGCGCGTCGATGATCGTGTTCTCGGCGCCCACCGCGAGGTAGGGCAGCAAGAAGACGTGCATCTGCGCCGAGTGGTACAGCGGCAGCGAGTGGACGGGCTTGTCCGTCTCCTTGAGGTCGAGGGCGGTGATGGCACTGACGTACTCGTGCACGAGCGCGCGGTGCGTCATCATGGCGCCCTTGGGCAGGGCGGTGGTGCCGGAGGTGTAGAGCAGCTGGACGAGGTCACCGTCCGCGGGCTCCTCCCCGTCGAAGGCCGGCGAGACGGCGAGGCGCGCGAGCAGCGAGTCCTCCGTGTCCCGCAGGGTGAGCACGCGTACGTCACCGGGAAGGCGCCCGGCGAGATCCGGGTCGGCGAGGACCACGGAGCTGCCGGACTGGCTCACGACGTACGCCAGATCGTCGCCGACGAGATTCTGGTTGACCGGCACATGGACGAGGCCCGCCCGCGAGCAGGCCAGGAAACCGATCAGATACGCGTCGGAGTTGTGCGCGTAGGCGCCGACCCGGTCGCCCGCGCCGAGGCCCGCGTCGCGCAGCACCCGGGCCGCGCGCGAGACGGCCGCGTCGAGCTCCGCGTACGTCCACACCCGCTCGCCATAGCGCAGAGCCACTCGCCCCGGAACGCGCCGGGCACTGCGGTGGAGGACATCGTCGACCGTATTGCTGCGTACACCCGTCATGGCGTGATCCTGTTCCGCACGCGTCACGGCGGTCAAGGCTCCGGACGGGGCAGGAACCGGGCCGGTTCCGGTACTCGATCAATTGACATACCGGTTGGTACGCTCAACCGCCCCTTCCCTCAACCCCGTTGGGAGGCTTTATGCGCAGCCGTACCAGACGCCTCATGGCTCTGGGCATCAGCCTGTTGACCGCCGGAGCCCTGTTGCCGTCATCGGCCGGCGCGGCGGAGGACCGAGACGCCCGCCCCTCGGGCGGCGGCCTGTCCGCGACCGTTCGCTACACCCAGTACGGCATTCCGCACATTCTCGCCAGGGACTACGAGAACCTCGGCTTCGGCACCGGCTGGGCGCAGGCCGCCGACCAGGTGTGCACCCTCGCCGAGGGTTATGTGACCGTGCGCGGGGAGCGGTCACGTTACTTCGGCGCCGACGGCAAGCCCGACGGCTCGCTGTCCTCGGCGACCACGAACCTCTCCAGCGACCTCTACTTCGGCGGTGTCCGCGACACCCGCACGGTGGAGAAGCTCCTGAAGCAGCCCGCGCCCGCGGGGCCGAGCGCCACGTCGAAGAAGCTGATGCGCGGCTTCGCCGCGGGCTACAACGCCTGGCTGAAGCAGAACCGCGTCACCGACCCGGCCTGCAAGGGCGCCAAGTGGCTGCGTCCGATCTCCTCACTGGACGTGGCCAGGCAGGGCTTCGCCGTGCAGGTCCTCGGCGGTCAGGGGCGCGGCATCGACGGCATCACCGCCGCGCAGCCGCCGGCCGCGACGGCACCGGACTCTGCGCCCGACCCGGAGCGCACCGCCGAGGAGGCACGCAGGCTCTTCTCGGCCGACGAGGCCGTGATGGGCTCCAACGCGGTCGCGTTCAGCGGGAAGACCACCGCGAACGGCAAGGGCCTGCTGCTCGGCAATCCGCACTACCCCTGGCAGGGCGGCCGCCGCTTCTGGCAGTCGCAGCAGACCATCCCAGGCGAGCTGAACGTCTCGGGCGGATCGCTGCTCGGCACGAGCGTGGTCAACATCGGCTTCAACGGCAATGTGGCGTGGAGCCATACGGTGGCCACCGGAGTGACCCTCAATCTGCACCAGCTCACCCTGGATCCGTCCGACCCGACCGCCTATCTGGTGGACGGCAAGCCGGAGAAGATGACGAAGCGGACGGTCGAGGTGCCGGTCAAGGGCGGCGCTCCGGTGACCCGCACGCAGTGGTGGACCCGGTACGGTCCGGTCACCACCGGCCTCGGCGCGCAGCTCCCGCTGCCCTGGTCGGCAAAAACGGCGTACGCCCTGAACGACCCGAACGCCCGGAACATGCGCGGCAGCGACACCGACCTCGGTTTCGGCAAGGCGCGCTCCACCGACGGCATCCTGAAGGCGCTGCGCGACACCCAGGGCCTGCCCTGGGTCAACACCATCGCCGCCGACCGCAAGGGCCACTCGCTGCTCAGCCAGTCGCAGGTCCTTCCCCGCATCACCGACGACCTCGCGCAGCGCTGCTCCACCGACCTGGGCAAGGTCACGTATCCGGCGTCGGGTGTGGCCGTGCTCGACGGTTCGCGCGGTGACTGCGCGATCGGCTCGGACAAGGACGCCGTACAGCCCGGTGTCTTCGGACCGTCGAAGATGCCCACCCTCAAGAACGCCCCGTACGCGGAGAACTCCAACGACAGCGCCTGGCTCACCAACGCCGACAAGCCGATCACCGGCTACGAGCGGGTCTTCGGGACGATCGGCACGCAGCGCTCCATGCGGACGCGGGGTGCGATCGAGGATGTCGCCGCGATGGCGAAGGAGGGCGGTCTGACGGTCAGGGACCTCCAGAAGCAGCAGTTCGCTAACCGGGCGCCGGCGGGCGATCTGGCCGCCGACGACGCGGCGCGGGCGTGTGCGGCGCTTCCGGGCGGCAGCGCGACGGGCAGCGACGGCAAGGCGGTCGACGTGCGCAAGGCCTGTGACGTCCTCAAGGCCTGGGACCACGGCATGAACACCGGCAGCAGGGGCGCGCTGCTCTTCGACCGGTTCTGGCGCAAGCTGGTGGCCGCCGTGCCGAACGCGCAGCTGTGGAAGGTGCCGTTCTCCGCCGCCGACCCGGTGCGCACCCCGAACACCCTCAACACCACCGCGCCGGGCTTCGCGACGGCGCTCGCCGACACGGTGACCGAGCTGAGCGGGGCGGGCATCGCGCTGGATGCGCCGCTGGGCGAGAACCAGTTCGTCGTACGCGGCTCACAGCGGCTGCCGGTCCATGGCGGCACGGAGTCCATCGGCGTGTGGAACAAGGTCGAGCCGGTCTGGGACGCGAAGGGCGGCGGCTACACCGAAGTGGCGCACGGTTCGAGCCACATCCAGGCAGTCGGCTGGGACAAGAGCAGCTGCCCGCAGGCGCGCACGCTGCTCACCTACTCGCAGTCCTCGAACCCGAACTCGCCGCACTACAGCGACCAGACGCGGCTGTACTCCGACGAGCGCTGGGTGACGTCGCGGTTCTGCGAGAAGGACATCATGCGCGATCCGAAGCTGAAGGTGGTCAAGGTGCGCGAACGCCGCTGAGACCTCGACCCTGACCGCGCCGGAGCCGGCCGGGAACGTCCTGGAAGGAGCCTCGCGCTCCCTGGGCGGACCCGGCCGGCTCCGTTAGAAAGGTGGGGACGTCTCTCAGGGGAGGATCCATGGTGAAGGCATCCGCGTTCCTGGACCGCAAGCTGTCCCGGAGGTTCGCGACGTACGACGACGACGGCGACGGGTTCATCGAGCGCACGGACTTCGAGCGGTCCGTGGCCCGGCTCGGCGAGGAGTTCGGCCACGGCCCCGACTCCAAGCCGGTGGCGCGGCTCCTGGAGCTCTCCCTGGGGCTGTGGGAACACCTCGCGCTGGTCGCCGACGTGGACAGGGACAGCCGCATCAGCGAGGCGGAGTACAAGTCGGCGTTCGCGGCCGGGCTCCTGGAGACACCGGAGTCCTTCGACGAGGGGTACGTGCCGTTCCTCGACGCGATCATGGACATCGCCGACGCGGACGGCGACGGCAAACTCACCCGCGACGAGCAGGTGCGCTGGAGCGGGGCCCTGATGAACCTGCCGGAGGCGGACGCCCGCGAGGTCTTCGGACGCCTGGACACGGACGCTGACGGCGCGGTCGGGCGGGAAGAGATCCTTCGGTCCATCCGGGAGTTCTACTTCGACGACGACCCGCGTTCGGCGGGGTCCTGGCTGCTCGGCCCGCTCGACGCCTTGTGACGCGGACGCCCCCGCCGGCACTGCGCGGCAGTACCGGCGGGGCGGCGGGCGGTCAGAGCGCGCGCTCGCGTCCCTCCCAGTACGGCTCGCGCAGCCGGCGCTTGTAGAGCTTGCCGTTCGGGTCGCGGGGCATGACCTCGATGAAGTCGACGCTCTTCGGGCGCTTGTAGCCCGCGAGCCGGCGCTCGCAGTGGTCCAGGATCTCGGCGGCCAGCGCGTCGCCCGCCGGGTGGCCCTCCGCGACCTCCACGACCGCCTTGACCTGCTCGCCCCACTCGTCGTGCGGGATGCCGAACGCGGCGGCGTCCGCCACGGCGGGGTGGGTGAGCAGGGCGGACTCGATCTCGGCGGGGTAGATGTTGACGCCGCCCGAGATGATCATGTCGATCTTGCGGTCGCGGAGGTAGAGATAGCCGTCCTCGTCGAGGTAGCCGAGGTCGCCGACCGTGAAGAAGTCGCCGATGCGGTTCTTCTTCGTCTTGGACTCGTCCTTGTGGTACGAGAATCCGCCGGTGCTCATCTTCATGTAGACGGTGCCGAGTTCACCGGCGGGGAGCTTGTTGCCGTCGTCGTCGAAGACGGCCAGTTCGCTGATGGGCCAGGCCTTGCCGACGGTGCCGGGCCGCTTCAGCCAGTCCTGCGCGGTGGCGAAGGCACCGCCGCCCTCGCTGGCCGCGTAGTACTCCTCGACGCACTCGCCCCACCACTCGATCATGGCCCGTTTGACGTGGTCGGGGCAGGGTGCGGCGCCGTGGATGGCGTGCCGCATCGATGTCACGTCGTATGCCTGCTTCGTCGCGTCGGGCAGCGCGAGGAGGCGGTGGAACTGGGTGGGCACCATGTGGGTGTGGGTGCACTTGTGGGTGTCGATGAGGCGGAGCATCTCCTCCGGGGTCCACTTGTCCATCAGGACCAGGGGGTGGCCGATGTGCAGGGCCGCGCCCGCGAACTGGAGGACGGCGGTGTGGTAGAGCGGCGAGCAGACGAGGTGCACGTTGCCGTCGAAGGGCTTGACGCCGAAGATGCCGAGGAAGCCGCCGAGGTAGGACTCCTCGGGGAGCTTGCCGGACAGCGGCCGCCGGATGCCGCGCGGGCGTCCCGTGGTGCCCGAGGTGTAGTTCATGACCCAGCCGAGCGTCCGGCTCTCCGGCACGGACTCCGGCTGCCCGGCCAGGAGTTCGGCGTACGCGCGAAAGCCGGGGACCCCGCCCACGGAGTAGCGGTGCGTGGCCGGGAGCTTCGCCTCGTCGGCGGCGTCCGTCGCCGCCGGTCCGAAGCGCTCGTGCGCGATGAGCACCTTCGCGCCGGAGTCGGCGACGATCCAGGCGATCTCGGGGCCGACCAGGTGGTGGTTGACCGGTACGAGATAGAAGCCGGCCTGCGAGGCGGCCAGATACGCGGTGAGGAACTCGACGCCGTTGGGCAGCACGACGGCGAAGGCGTCGCCGCGTTCGAGGCCCGCGGCGCGCAGCCCGTGGACGAGCTGATTGACCGCCGCGTGCAGGCGCCGCGCGGTCCACTCCTCGCCGTCGGGCGCGATCAGTACCGCACGGTCCGGGTCGGCCTGGGCCTGCGCCCAGAAGCCGTTGGGGGGCGTGCTGCTCATAAGGGCCTCTCCTCCGTCGTCGTCTCGTCCGTCGCGTCCGGAGCGTCAGTCGCGTCCGGCGATGCGGTTCACGCGGTCGATGGCGCGCTCGAAACCGCGGGTCAGGTCGTCGAAGACCGCCTGGACGCTGCGTTCGCTGTTCATCCGGCCGACGATCTGCCCGACGGGCGTGCCGAGCAGCGCCTGGACCTCGTACTTCTGGATGCGCGAGACCGCCTCGGCGACCAGCAGGCCCTGGAGCGGCATGGGCAGCGTGCCGGGACCGCTGGGGTCGTCCCAGGCGTCTGTCCACTCGGTGCGCAGCTGGCGTGCGGGCTTGCCCGTCAGGGCGCGTGAGCGGACCGTGTCGCCCGAGCCGGCCGCCAGGAGTTTCTCCGTCAGGGCCCGCGAGTGCATGTCGGCCTCCGTGGTGGTGAGCCAGAGGGAGCCGAGCCACACGCCCTGCGCGCCGAGCGCGAACGCCGCCGCGATCTGCTCGCCGCTGCCGATGCCGCCCGCCGCGAGCACCGGCAGCGGCGCGACGGCCTCGACGGCTTCCGGGGTCAGGACCATGGAGGCGATCTCGCCGGTGTGCCCGCCCGCCTCGTAGCCCTGGGCGACGACGACGTCGATGCCCGCGTCCGCGTGCTTCTGGGCGTGCCGGGCGCTGCCCGCGAGGGCGGCGACCAGGACGTCGTTGTCGTGGGCGCGCTCGATGACGTCGGCGGGCGGTGAGCCGAGCGCGTTGGCGAGCAGCTTGATCGGATAGTCGAAGGCGACGTCGAGCTGGTTGCGGGCGACCTGCTCCATCCACCCGGTGATGCGCCAGCCGGAGGCTTCGCCCTCGGCGAGTTCGGGTACGCCGTGCTTGGCGAGGGTGTCCTCGACGAACCGGCGGTGTCCTTCGGGGATCATCGCCTCGACGTCGGCTTCGCTCACCCCCTCGACCTTCTTGGCGGGCATCACGACATCGAGTCCGTAGGGCCGGTCCTCGACGTGCTCCTGCATCCAGTCGAGGTCCCGGGCCAGCTCGTCGGGCGCCGTGTAGCGGACCGCGCCGAGCACACCGAATCCGCCCGCCCTGCTGATGGCGGCCGCCACCGCCGGGAAGGGCGTGAAGCCGAAGATGGCGTGCTCGATCCCCAGTTTCCTGCTCAGCTCTGTCTGCATGGGCGCAGGATGCCGCAGCCGTCCGGACGACGGAAGAGATTTTCTGATGCAGTGTCAGATCTTTGCCGGGCGCGCTCGGTTGACAGGGCCGGGCCCTGACATGAAAGTTTCAGCAGTCTCTTGTGATCCCGAAAGATAATTTCAGCTCAGAAGAGTTTCAGGAGGGGGC
>NZ_JBNNJZ010000123.1:0-18826 GCF_050270335.1 Streptomyces sp. NPDC059900 | reverse complement strand
GTGCACGCCGCCCCGGTAGGTCGACACCGCGACGGCCAGCGCCTGCCCCCTGGCCAGCGGCGCGAAGGGGTACACGGCGGCGAGCGGGCAGCCGCCGAGTCTCAGGCCGAGGCTGGGCAGCGGGACGCTGGTGACCAGGAGGTCGAAGAGCAGCCGTGCGGCCTGCGCGACGACGGGACCGCCGATGCGGTGGCCGAGCGGCGGCACATGATCGGCGAGCAGCGCGACCGCGCCGGCGCCGCGGTTCGGCCCCGCGTCCTTGTTGCGGTCCATGGCTGCCCGCACCGTCTTCAGCCGTGCGACCGGGTCCGCCTCTCCGACGGGCAGCCGCACCAGATACCCGGAGAGCCGGTTGCCCTGCGGCTGCGCGCTGCGCGGCCTGCGCCGGGAGACCGGGACCAGGGCCCGCGGCTCCACGCCCTCGCTGCCGTCGCCCCGCTCGTCGAGCCAGCGGCGCAGGGCTCCCGCCACCACGGCGATCAGTACGTCGTTGACGGTGCCGCCCACGGTCTTGCGCACCCGGTGCACGTCGTCCAGGTCGAGAAGGACGCCCGCGGTGCGCCGCGTGCCGGTGGCCTGTGACGTGAGGGCGGCCGACGACCGTACGCCCAGGGTCGCGCGGGCCACGGACGAGCCGATGTCGAGGGCCTGCCCCACGTCGGTGACGGTGTCGCGGACCAGGCCCGGCAGCTTGCGCGGGTCCGGCAGCCACGACCACCGGGAGGCCGCGGGTGCCGCGGGCGCCGGGTGCGCGGCGGGCAGGTCGACGGGGTCCATGACCGCGGCGGCGAGCATCAGGGCGCGCAGCCCGTCGGCCAGGGCGTGGTGGAACTTGAAGAGCACGGCGAAGGAGGTGCCGTCGTCCCCCGGCAGCACATGCGCCTCCCAGGGCGGCCTGCCGCGCTCCAGGGGGCGCTGCATGAGCGCGCCCGCCACGGCGTGGAAGTCCTCCGTGGGCTCGGCGAGCCGGACGTGGTCCAGCGGGTCGAAGGCGGGAGCGGGCACCCGGACGGCCGCGCCGACCGGCAGCAGGACCGACCGGATCCGCAGCCGCAGTCCGGGTACACCGGCCGCCCTGGAGGCGAGCAGCCGGGCGGCGCGCTCGGCCGCGTCCGGCGAGTCGGCGTCGAAGACGCCCAGCGCCCCCAGGTGCATGGGGTGCTCCGCGGACTCGATGTTCCAGAAGGCGAGGTCAAGAGGTGCGAGCAGGTCGGAGGGCTCAGCAGACTGCGCTTTCAACGGATTCAACGGGCTGCTCTCGCGTCGAGGACGATGCGGGGGATGGCATGAATGTGCAGTCAATCGCCGTTGCATGACTACGGTCAAGTACGATCAAGCTACGCTCAGTTAACAACAGATTAAGGCCCGCCTCTCTGGGAGAGGCGGGCCTTGTGGTGCAGAAGTGGCGTATGTCCTACGTCATTTCAGCGCGGGCGGGGCCGCGCTCGGCGACGTACCCCAGTCCGAGGGCTTGTCGCCGACCGTGAAGGAGAGCTCGCGGGTGTCGCGGATGTCCTCGGTCGTCAGGTATGTCTTGGCGTAGTCGGCGCCGTCCGCGCGCGCCGACTGGATGTACCGGTCGGTGCCGGAGGTGCCCGGCGCCTTCACCGTGAGGCGCCCCTTCGGGTAGTAGCGGCGGTCGAGGGTGAGGTCGACGCGCTCGAAGACCGGAGTCGAAAGACCCCAGGTGTCCGTGCCGGGCTGGACCGGGAAGACGCCGATCGAGGAGAGCACGTTCCAGGCGGACATGGTGCCGAGGTCGTCGTTGCCCGTCATGCCGGTCGGGGTGTCCGTGAAGAGGGTGAGCGCGGCGTGCACCACGTCCGTCGTCTTCCACGGCTGGCCCGTCGACAGATAGGTGTACGGAGCGATGAGGTCGGGCTCGTTCTGCGGGTTGTACTTGTCCGCGTTGTAGTAGTCGTACGGGCCGTTGACCCACACCTCGCGCGCGGTCTTCGCCGGGTCCTTCAGGAGCTGCTCGTAGGCGAAGAAGGAGTCGAGTCGTTCATTGGTGGCCTGCTTGCCGCCGATGAGGTCGACCATGCCGGGCAGGTCCTGCGGGACGAGCCACTGGTACTGCCAGGACGTGCCCTCGTGGAAGCCCTCGCTCTTGGCCGGGTCGGCGGGTCCGGTGAAGGCACCGGCCTTGTCCCGCGCACGGAAGAACCCGGTCGAGGCGTCAAAGATCTTCCGGTAGTTCTGCGCGCGCTTCGCATACCGCTCGGCGTCGGCCTTGTGCCCCAGCTCACCGGCCATCTGCCCCAGCATCGCGTCCGAGAGGGCGTACTCCAGGGTCGCGGAGGCACCGTGGTCGTAGTCGGAGTCGCCGGGCTTGGCGTGCGGGCGGCCCTTGATGTACGGCGCGAAACCGTCGCTCAGGTACTCCTTGTTCGCCTCGCGGCCCACGGGAGCCGAATCGGCGGGCGGCACACCGTCCGCGTTCTTCTTCAGCGCGCGGTACGCCTCCTCCTCGTGCCCCTTCAGGAGACCCTGCTGGTAGGCGTTGGTGAGGAACGGGGTGACCGGGTCACCGGTCATGATGTTCGTCTCGACCGTGCCGTAGCCCCACTTGGGCAGCCAGCCGCTCTCCTCGTCGATCTTCAGGACGGAGAGCGCCATGTCACGGGACTCGTGCGGCGCGAGCAGGGACAGGAGCTGCGCCTGGGTGCGGTAGGTGTCCCACAGGGACCAGTTCTGGTAGTACGTGAACCCTCCGTCATCAGCAGTGCGATGGGTCTTCTGGTCCCATCCGGTGTAGCGGCCGTCGACGTCGCTGCCGATGTTCGGCGCGAGGAACGAACGGTAGAGGGAGGAGTAGAAGGTGCGGCGCACGGTCTCGCTGCCGCCCTGCGCCTTCACGTCGTCGAGCCGGTCCTCCCACGCCCGCTGGGCCGCCTTCGCCACCCGGTCGTACGAACGCCCGCCCTCCGCGCGGAGGTTGAGCGCCGCGCCCTTGGCATCGACGTACGAGAGAGCGGTGGTCGCCTCGACGGTGCGGTCCTTGGAGGTGTCGAACCGGACGTAGGCGCCGTTGCGCTCCTCGCCCGCCGACGACGTCTTGGAGCCCGCGGTGACGGTGTCGCCCTTCCAGGTGCCCGACGTCCTGAAGGGGCGGTCGAAGCGGGTGATCGTGTAGACCGTGTACGGCTTGGTGTCCTGGCAGAAGCCGCTGCCGGTGATCGCCGTGCGGACCGTGCGGCTGTCGAGGATCTCGACCTTGGTGCTGCCCGTCTTGTGCAGCGACTGGCCCGCGTTGAGCAGGACGTTGGCCTTGTCGGTGGCGGGGAAGGTGTAGCGCTGCACCCCGGTGCGCTCGGTGGCGGTCAACTCGGCGTCGATGCCGGACTTGAGCCCCACCTCGTACGAGCCGGGGCTCGCCTTCTCGTCGTCGTGGCTGAACTCCGCCGCGTACTTCGCGTAGTCCGTCTCCTTGACGTCGCCCGTGGTGGGAAGCACCGGCAGATCGCCGCCGAGGCCGCAGCCCACGCCCGAGAGATGGACGGTCGAGAAGCCGCGGATGTGGGTGTCGGAGTGGTCGTAGCCGGTGTTGTGGCCGGTGTCGGGCGAGAACTGGACCATGCCGAAGGGCACGGCCGCGCCTGGATAGGTGTTGCCTTCGTTCTCGGTCCCGATGAACGGGTTGACCAGGTCGGTGAGGCGGCCGTCCGCTGCCGGGGCGGCCTGCGCCGCCGGAATGGCGAGGGCTCCCCCGAGGAGCGCGGCCGCGGCCGCCACCACTCCCGTACCGCGTAGCCGTCGAGTCCATCTCATGGGTGGGAACGCCTCCTTGGACAACGTTGTCAAAGCGCGGAACGCGATCATTCTTCGGGGGTCGACTCGCGTGCGTCAAGGGGTGGGAGGCGGAGAAGGGGTGGGAGGCGCAGAGAGGAAGGAGAGGGAAGCGGGGAGAGGGCCGCGAGGTGTCAGGCGGTGTGCAGCCAGACCCGCAGCGGCCCGACCGGCGTGAAGCCCTGGCGGACGGCGGCTTCGAGGCTGTCGCCGCTCTCGTATCCGACGACGGGGAGGCCGGGCCAGAGCCTGGCGGCCTCGGTGAGGACGCCGGCCCAGGCTGACTCCTCGTCCGCCGAGGTGAACAGGTTGGAGACACCGACCACCGACGCACTGCGGCTCGCGACGGCTCCCGCCACGATCCGCCCCTCGCAACGCCCGGCCAGGAACGTCGAGTTGCCGTCCAACAGTCCAGGCCGGAACAGGCCGTCGCCGGCCTCGCCCTCGTTCCAGGCGGCCTCCCACGCGGGCAGCGACCCGGCGTCCTCGATCGGCTCCCATGTGACGTCCTGCGCGCGGGACTTGGGGACCGGCTTGTCCGCCGGGCGGTGGATCCACTGCGCCTCGAAGAGCACCTCGAAGCCCAGCGGCTCCAGGTCGAGGCAGGCGAAGCTGTCCTTGACCGAGCAGCCCGGCACCGCCGTGTCGATGCGGGCCACCAGATCGGCCGCCGACACCTCCGGGGTGAGCGAGACGGCGTCCGGATACAGCGGCGGGGTCCGCCGAGCGCTGCTCCAGACCCCTTCGCGGAACTCCCCCGCAAGGCCGTGCGCACGGCAGACCGCGTCGCACCACTCGGCGTTGTTGCGGACGGCGGCCCGCACCCACTCGTTCTCGTTCTCGGTGATCACTGGCCGATCGTGTCAAGCAAGCAGAGCCGCGTCCACGGGAAAAGCGCTCCGGACCGCCGACCGGTCCGGAGCGCCCCCGTACCCGGGTCAGGAACCCGGGCACCCCGCCGGGTCGGGCCGCGACGCGTCGCTGATCAAGGCTTCATGTGCCGCCTTGAGCCGCTTCACGTCGGGCTTGATGACCCTGCGGTCGTAGGTGAGCAGACCGTTCAACTCGCCTTCCACATCCGAGATCTGGGTGTAGACGGCGCCGTTGCCGCCCTTGCAGGCGAGCTTGTGCACCTCGTCGAGCTTGGTGAGGTAGTCGTCGGTGTACGTCGCCGGGTCCACGTCGACGTAGCTCTGCTGCACGGACCAGGCGTGTCCCGGCACCGCGAGTCCCAGACCGCCGTACTCGCCGTTGATCTGCGCCCGCACGCCGTCGGGCTTGGGCGGCAGGGCCGGGCTCGGATAGCCGTGCTCGTCCATGAGGTCGCCGGTGCCGCCGTCGCGCCCGAGGTTGAGGCCCGACATGCCGTTGACCAGGCGGGTCGGGTCCCAGGACTTGGCCTGGGTGGCGATGCGGCCCTCGTCGTACTGGCCCCAGCCCTCGTTGAAGGTGACCCACATGACGATCGACGGGTGGTTCGAGTGCTCGTCGATCATCTGCTTCATCTCGGACTCGTACTGGGCGCGTGCCGCCGTGCCCGGGTTGCGGCCCGCGGCCATCGACGGCATGTCCTGCCAGACCATCAGGCCCAGCTTGTCCGCCCAGTAGAACCAGCGGTCGGGCTCCACCTTGATGTGCTTGCGCACGGAGTTGAAGCCCATCTCCTTGTGCATCTTGAGGTCGTACGCAAGCGCCTCGTCGGTCGGCGCGGTGTGCAGTCCGTCCGGCCAGAAGCCCTGGTCGAGGGTGGCCATCAGGAACTGGGGCTTGCCGTTGAGCATGGTGCGCGGGGTGCCGTTCACCTTCTCCACGGAGACGGTGCGCATCCCGAAGTAGCTCTTGACGTTGTCCCGGCCGACGGTGACCTTCAGGTCGTAGAGGAAGGGGTCGTCGGGCGACCAGAGGTGCGGCTTGGCGATCTTCAGCTTGAGCGGGGTGCCCGTGCGTCCGCTCGCCTGAGCGACCTTCTTCTTCCCCTCGTACGCGACCGCCTTGACCGGCACTCCGTCACGCACGCCCTTGGGCTCGACGGTGACCTGCTTGGTGGCCACGTCGGGCGTGATCTTGAGCGAGTCGGCGTGGTCGGCCGCGACCGGCTCCATCCACACCGTCTGCCAGATGCCGGACGACGGGGTGTACCAGATGCCGCTGGGGTCCAGGCGCTGCTTGCCGACGGGCGGGTTCTCGCCGTTCTCGCCGTCGGTCGGGTCGTAGACGCCGACGATCAGTTCCTGGGTCTTGCCCGGCTTCAGGGCGTCCGTGATGTCGGCGCTGAACTTGTCGTAGCCGCCCTTGTGCTCGGCGACCTTCTTGCCGTTGACGAACACCTCGGACTGCCAGTCGACCGCGCCGAAGTTGAGCTTGAGGCGCTTGCCGTCGCCGACCTTCCAGCCCTGCGGGACGGTGAAGGTCCTGCGGTACCACATGCGGTCCTCGTGCCGTTGCAGGCCCGAGAGCTGGGACTCCACCGGGTAGGGGACCAGGATCTTCTCGGCGAGGTTCTTGCCGACCGGGGGCTTCTCGCCGGCCTTGGCCGACGAGAACTGCCAGGAGCCGTTGAGATTGCGCCAGGAGTCGCGGGTCAGCTGGGGACGCGGGTACTCGGGCAGTGCGTTGTCCGGGCTCACGTCATCGGCGAACTTGGTGCGCAGCTGGTATTGGGAGTGGTTGGGGCCGCTGCTCCAGAACGCGGCGACTGCCTTGCCGTCGTCGCCGTTCAGGCCGCCCTTGCCGTCGTAGCGGATGTCGGCGGTGCCCTTGGCGTTGCCCTCCTTGTTGCCGACCACGGGCTCCTTGAGGCCCACGAGGAGTGCGCGCGGGTCCTTGGGGTCGGCCTTGACCGTGGAGAGGGGCCACTTGGCGCCGCCGATGACCGCCTCGATGTGGTCGGCGAGGCCGCTCGGGGGCGCGGCGAGCTTCTGGGCGAAGTCCAGCTTGAGGGTGCGGCCGTCCTTGAGGACCGTGGCGGCGGTGGCGCCGTCGTAGTCGAAGCCGTCGGGCAGGCGGAATGCGGACTGCGGGACGGCCACCTTGCTGCCGCCGGGCTCGGTCCAGCGCAGGTGGAGGTTGGAGCCGCCGTAGTGCTCGAAGTACTCGACCTTGATGTCGACGGCCTTGCCGGCCTCCAACTCGATCGGCTTGGCGATCTGTTCCTTGTCCCAGTCGTCGACCCAGTGGTCGATGGCGAGCTTGCCGTCGACCCAGAGGCGGAAGCCGTTGTCGCCGATCATGGAGAAGGTGTGGGATCCGGTCTTCTCCGGGACGACCTTGCCGGTCCAGCGGACGGTGGCGTCGTCGGCCTTGCCGGTGGCGAAGGCCAGCCGCGGGTCGAGGTTGTCGAAGTCGATCTTCTGGTCGAAGCCGGTTGCCTTGAGCTCGTGGAAGTCGAAGGCGCCGGGGGCGGACTGGGTGTAGTACTCGCCCTTGAGGCCGTGGACTTCGGGGGGTTCGTCCGCGGCGGTCGCGGCCGGCACGGCGGTCAGTCCGGCGAAGGCGAGGGCGACGGTGAGCAGCAGTATCAGTCGCTGCCTGACTCGTCTGGGTCGGATGGGGCGCACGGATCCTCCTTGCTTGAAGCGGTGCTCGAAGGCTGAGGAAGGGGGTGGCGGCTCGCCGCCGCAGTCTGTACAACGAATCTGTACAACGTTGGAAGGAACGGCAGTTGGCATGACAGCACGCTCCCCGGCGTGCTGTCCAGGGCCATGACAAATACCCCGGCACAGGGGTGCACCTAGACGCAGGGAGCTGCACGTGCGGGTAAGCCTCAAAGACGTCGCAGAGCGCGCGGGCGTCTCCATCAAGACCGTTTCGAACGTGGTGAACAAATACCAGCACGTCACCCCGGCGATGCGGGCGCGCGTCCAGGAGGCGATCGACGAGCTGGGCTACCGGCCGAACTTGACGGCGCGTCACCTGCGCAAAGGCCGTACGGGGATCATCGCGCTCGCCGTCCCGGAGCTGGGAAACCCCTACTTCGCCGAGCTCGCGGGCGCGGTCATCGACGCGGCGGCCGAGCACGACTTCACGGTGCTGCTCGACCACACCCGCGGCGAACGCGAGCAGGAGGTTCTGGTCAGCCAGGGGTTCCGGGCGCGGGTGATCGACGGTCTGATCCTGAGCCCCCTCGAGCTGGAGTCGGACGACCTCGCCGGCCGCGAGGACGACGTGCCGCTCGTGCTGCTCGGCGAGCGCCAGTACGCCCTGCCCTACGACCACATCGCGATCGACAACGTGGCGGCGGCGCGCACGGCCGTGCGCCACCTGATCAGCCGCGGCCGCTCCCGCATCGCCTATCTCGGCGCCCGCACCGACTCCGCCAACCAGCCCGCGAACCTGCGACTCCAGGGCTGGCGCGAGGAGTTGACGCAGGCGGGGATCGCCGCGCCGGACAGCCTGGTGGGCCCGGTCGGCGGCTGGAACCGCTGGGACGGGGCGAAGGCGATGGCCCGGATGCTGGACGCGGGGGTACGCCCCGACGCGGTGTTCGCCTACAACGACCTGGTGGCGATCGGGGCCATGCGCGTCCTGCACGAGCGCGGCCTTCGGGTGCCGTGGGACGTGGCGGTGGTCGGTTTCGACGACATCGCGGAGGGGCAGTTCGGGGCGGTCACGCTGACCACGGTCTCGCCGGACAAGCAAGCCATCGCCCGTCTCGCGGTGGCTTCGCTGCTGCGGAGTCTGGAGGGCAACCATGAGCCCGGCGGACGTGAACTGGCCGCGGAATTCCGCCTGGTGGAGCGCGAAAGCACACTGGGCCGACGCTGAGCTGCCGCCTCGCCGGCCGGGGTCTCCGTGTGCGCGGAGGGTTTACAGCCTCCTTCCAACGATGTAAAAAGCTCCCCGTACCGCCGAGTTGACCGTAAGTGCCATCCTCCCGTGAGCGCTCTCAGCGCCGGGGCCGTGCCGTTTTGGGGACTCCATGAAGCCGACCACACGCCTTAGCCGCATCTCAGCCAGGACTCTCCTCGCCACCGGTCTGGCCGCGAGCCTCGCACTCGCCACCGGGTGCGCCAAGTCCGAGGACGACGGTGACAAGAGCTCCGCGTCGCAGGACAAGGGCGACTCGGGCCAGGTCGTCTCGGAACCGAGCGAGGGCAGCGGCCCGACCTGCGCGATAGACGCCTACGGCGGCAAGAAGCTCGACCTGAAGACCGCCACCGTCGGCTTCTCCCAGTCGGAGAAGGAGGCCAACCCATTCCGCATCGCGGAGACGGCCTCCATCAAGGCCGAAGCGAAGAAGCGCGGCGTCAAGCTGCTCAGCGCCAACGCCCAGTCGCAGTTCTCCAAGCAGATCAGCGACGTCCAGGACCTCATCGCCAAGGGCGCCGACCTGCTCGTCATCGCCCCGCTGAACTCCGACGGCTGGGAGCCGGTCCTGCGCTCGGCGTCCGCCAAGCACATCCCGATCATCACCATCGACCGCAAGATCAACGCCAAGGCCTGCAAGGACTACGTGAGCTTCATCGGCTCCGACTTCGTCGAGCAGGGCAAGCGCGCCGCCGACGCGATGATCGAGTCGACGGGCGGCAAGGGCAAGGTCGCGATCCTGCTCGGCTCCGCGGGCAACAACGTCACCACCGAACGCACCAAGGGCTTCGAGGACCGCATCAAGGAGAAGGCCCCCGACCTGAAGATCGTCTTCAAGCAGACCGGCGAGTTCGCCCGCGAGAAGGGCCAGTCGGTCACCGAGAACCTCATCCAGTCCAAGCCGGACATCAAGGGGATCTACGCCGAGAACGACGAGATGGGCCTCGGCGCCGTCAACGCCCTCAAGGGCGCGGGCAAGAAGGCCGGTGACGTGAAGATCGTGACGGTCGACGGCACGCGCAACGCCGTGCAGGGCATCGTCGACGGCTGGATCTCCGGAGTCATCGAGTCCAACCCGCGCTTCGGTCCGCTCGCCTTCCAGACCCTGGACACCTTCACCAAGGGCACCAAGGTCTCACAGGACATCGTCATCAAGGACAGCGCGTACACGAAGGACAACGCCAAGGCGGACCTCGGCAAGGCCTACTGAGATGCCGGACGTCCTCTCGGTCACCCGGCTCAGCAAGACGTTCCCGGGCGTACGCGCCCTGGACGGGGTCGACTTCACCGCCCGCGCCGGAGAGGTGCACGCCCTGATCGGCGAGAACGGCGCGGGCAAGTCGACCCTGATCAAAGTACTGACGGGCGTGTACGCACCGGACGCGGGCGAGCTGACCTACCAGAACAAGCAGGTCAGCTTCGCCACCCCGCTCGACGCCCAGCACGCTGGCATCTCCACGATCTACCAGGAGGTCAACCTCGTCCCCCTGATGAGCGTGGCCCGCAATCTCTTCCTCGGCCGCGAACCGCGCGGCCGGCTGGGCCTCATCGACTTCCGCCGCATGCACCGCGAGGCGGACGAGGCCCTGCAACGGCTCGGCGTACGGGTCGACGTACGCCGTCCGCTGCGCGAACTGGGCGTGGGTGCACAGCAGATGGTGGCCCTGGCCCGCGCGGTCTCGGTCGACGCGCAGGTCGTCATCATGGACGAGCCGACATCGTCCCTGGAACCGCGCGAGGTCCAGACCCTGTTCGGCGTCATCCGCATGTTGCGCGACCGCGGCATCGCGGTGATCTATGTCAGCCACCGCCTGGAGGAGCTCTACGCGGTGTGCGACACCGTCACCGTGCTGCGCGACGGCAAGCTGGTGCACACAGGACCGATCGCGGAGCTCGACCGGCTCCGCCTCGTGTCGCTGATGCTGGGCCGGGAGATCGGCGAGGTGCGCGAAGAGGGCGTCACCAAGTTCTCGGGCGAGCACGCTCCCGACACCCAACCCATCGTCCGGGCACAGGACCTGACGATGCGCCACCATCTGCACGGCGTCTCCCTCGACATCCGCCCGGGCGAGGTCGTGGGCCTGGGCGGCCTGCTCGGCTCGGGCCGCAGCGAGACGGCGAAGGCGATCGCGGGCGCGCTCCCGACCGACTCGGGCAGCGTGCTGATCGCCGGGACCCCGGTCCGGGC
This sequence comes from Streptomyces sp. NPDC059900, assembly GCF_050270335.1. NCBI lineage: Bacteria > Bacillati > Actinomycetota > Actinomycetes > Kitasatosporales > Streptomycetaceae > Streptomyces > Streptomyces sp. NPDC059900. The sequence goes on along the minus strand of NZ_JBNNJZ010000123.1, from coordinate 8,043 downwards.
CGGATCGCCGCCCGCCGCCATCCGTGCCGGCATCAGCCTCCTGCCCGAGGACCGCAAGGCCGAGGGCATCGTCCCCGGCCTCTCGGTCCGCGAGAACATCGCGCTCGCCGCGCTCCCCCGCCTCTCCCGCTTCGGCCTGGTGGACGAGTCGGCGATCGACAAGATCGTGGACACGTTCATGAAGCGCCTGCACATCAAGGCGTCGGGCCCCCACCAGAAGGTGGGCGAACTGTCGGGCGGCAACCAGCAGAAGGTCCTCCTGGCCCGCTGGCTGGCGATGAACCCCAAGGTGCTCCTCCTGGACGAGCCGACCCGTGGCATCGACATCGGCGCGAAGGCCGAGGTCCAGAAGCTGATCGACGAGCTGGCCAACGACGGCCTCGCGGTCCTGCTCATCTCCTCCGACATGGAGGAACTGATCGAGGGCTCGGACCGGGTCATCGTCCTCAAGGACGGCGCCGTGATCGAGGAACTGACAGGCGCCAAGGTCACGGAAGACGCCCTCATGCGAGCAATAGCCACCACCGGAGGCTCCGGAGACCAACATGACTGACCTCGCCACGGACGCCGTCGGCGCCACCTCACGCGCGGACCGCGAGCGCATCCTGCGCTACCTCCAGAACTACGGCGTCTACCTCGGCGTAGCCGTCCTCCTGCTCCTCAACATCTTCCTCACCCCGCACTTCCTCTCCGCCGAGAACTTCCGCACCCAGGCGGTCCAGGTCGCCCCCGTCCTCATCGTCGCGCTCGGCATGGCCCTGGCCATCGGCAGCGAGGGCGTGGACCTCTCCGTCGGCTCCGTCATGGCGCTCTCCACGTCCCTCCTCTCCCTCTACCTGGGCTACGGGACATGGATCGCGCTGATCGTCGCGATCATCGGCGGCGCGGTCATCGGCATCGCGAACGGCTCCCTCATCGCGTTCATCGGCGTCCAGCCCATCGTCGCGACGCTGGCGCTGATGGTCGCGGGCCGCGGACTCGCCCTTGTGCTGCTCCCCCAGCTCAAGGACGTCCGCGACCCGACCATGGCCTCCCTCGGCTCCGGCGACATCCTCGGCATCCCCTACCTCGTCCTGATCGCCGGGGCCCTCGCGCTCGTCGTGGCGTTCGTCGTCCGGCGCACCACCTTCGGCCGGCAGCTCCTGGCCATCGGCGACAGCCGCCCGGCCGCGCGCCTCGCGGGACTCCCCGTACGCCGCGTCCTGATCCTCGTGTACGTGTGCTCCGGTGTGCTCGCCGCCATCGCGGGCGTCCTGGCGACGGCACGGCTGACCGCAAGCGATCCCACCTCGCTCGGCAACCTGATGGAACTGTCCGCGATCACCGCGGTCGTGGTCGGCGGCACACCGCTCAGCGGCGGACGCGTACGGATCGGCGGCACCGTCGCGGGCGCCGTACTGATCCAGCTGCTCACCGCCACGCTCATCAAGCACGATCTGCCGCCCTCCTGGACACAGATCGCCCAGGCCGTAGTGATCATTCTCGCCGTCTACGCGGCACGGGAGAGGGGCAAGCGGTGACCGGCACCGTCCTATCCGAGGCCAAGCCCATGAAACAGCCAGAGGACCCCGAGGGCGCGGAGACAGGCGCGAGCCGCTCCGAGCGCCTGAGCGCACTCGCCCAGCAGCACGGCGCCCTGGTCACCCTGGTGGTCGCCGTCATCGCGGCGTCGCTCAGCTTCGACACGTTCCTGACCGCCGACAACCTGGAGAACATGGCGGTCTCCTCCGCGTTCCTCGCGGTCGTCGCGCTCGGCATGACCTTCGTGATCATCACCGGCGGCATCGACCTGTCGGTCGGCTCGCTCTTCGCGCTCGGCGGCGTGCTCGCGGCCTGGGGTTCGCAGTACGGGACGGCGGTGGCGCTGCTGCTTCCGCTCGCCGTCTGCGGACTCATCGGCCTCGTCAACGGCCTGTTGATCGCCCGCTCCCGGCTCGCGCCCTTCATCGTGACGCTGGCCGCGATGCTCGGCGCGCGCGGCATCCTCCTGTCCATCACCGACGAGGGCTCCAAGACCTACCTGGTCGACAAGGACACGTTCTTCGCGACGCTCGGCCAGGAAAAGCTCCTCGGCATCGGGGTCCCGGTCTGGATCACCCTGGCCCTCTTCGTCGCGGGCGCCGTCGTCCTGCGCCGCAGCCGCTTCGGCCAGTACGTGTACGCGGTCGGCGGCAACGAGGACGCGGCGGCGCTCATGGGCGCCCCGGTGGCCCGCACCAAGGTCACCGTCTACACCATCTCCGGCCTCTGCGCGGGCCTGGCGGGTGCGCTCAACGCGGCCTGGCTGGTCTCGGGCGTCAACATCCTCGGCTCGGGCATGGAACTGGAGGCGATCTCCGCGGTCGTCATCGGCGGCACGCTGCTCACCGGAGGATTCGGCTTCATCAGCGGATCGCTCGTCGGCGTCCTGCTCCTGAAGGTCATCCAGAACGTCATCAACCAGATCGGCTCGCTCGACTCCGCCTACCAGCAGGTCGTCAGCGGCGCCTTCCTGGCGCTCGTGGTGATCGCGCAGACCTGGCTGGGCCGCAGGCGCCGGGTGCTGTAGACACCCGGCCCCGCGGCACGCCCGCTACATGGGGACGATCTGCCCCTTGCCGAGGGCGATCACGCCGCCCTTCGAGACCGTGTACAGCTCTTCGTCCCGCTCGGGGTTGACGCCGATCGTCGCCCCGGGCGGGACGTCCACGTTCTTGTCGAGGACGGCGCCGCGCACCACCGCTCCCCGGCCCACGCGGACGTTGTCGTGAAGGACCGAGCCCTGCACGACCGCCCCGTCCTCGATCGTCACGCCCGGCGACAGGACGGAGCGCGTGACCTGGCCTCGGATGACACAGCCCGGGCTGACGATGGACTCGCTCGCGATGCCGGCCGCGCAGAACTTGGCGGGCGGCAGGCCGCCCGGATGGGTGTAGATGGGCCAGCGCCGGTTGTCCAGGTTGAAGACGGGCTGGTCGGAGATCAGGTCCATGTGCGCTTCGTAGTACGAGTCGAGCGTGCCGACGTCACGCCAGTAGCCGTGGTCGCGCGGGGTCTCCCCCGGCACGTGGTTGTCGTCGAAGTCGTACACCTGGGCCAGGCCCCGCTCGGTGAGCATCGGCAGGATCGAACCGCCCATGTCGTGCTTGGAGTTGTCGTCCTCGGCGTCCTGCTGGATCGCGTCGACGAGGGTCTTCGTGGTGAAGACGTAGTTGCCCATGGAGGCGAACACCTCGTTCGGCGATCCCGGAAGGCCCGGCGGGTCGGAGGGCTTCTCCAGGAAGCGCTCCACGCGCGTGCCATCCCGCGCGGGCGTGATGATGCCGAAGGACGACGCCTCCTTGCGCGGCACGCGGATGCCCGCGACCGTCACCCCGGCACCGCTCTCGAAGTGCTGGTTGAGCATCTGCCTGGGGTCCATGCGGTAGACGTGGTCGGCGCCGAACACCGCGATGTAGTCGGGTTGTTCGTCGTGGACGAGGTTGAGGGACTGAAGGATGGCGTCCGCGCTGCCCAAGTACCAGCGCGGACCCAGGCGTTGCTGCGCCGGGACCGGAGTGACGTAATTGCCCAGGAGACTGGACATCCGCCAGGTGGTGGTGACGTGCCGGTCCAGGGAGTGCGATTTGTACTGCGTCAGTACGCAGATCCGCAGGATGTCGCCGTTGACGAGGTTGGAGAGCACGAAGTCGACGAGGCGGTAGGTGCCGCCGAACGTGACCGCTGGTTTGGCCCGGTCGGCCGTGAGGGGCTGCAGGCGCTTGCCCTCACCGCCCGCCAGGACGATTCCGAGCACCGAAGGTCCACCGCGCATCGCGCCGCCCCCTTAACTGGGATCACTTGGACTCGAGTAACTCCTCGTACACGCGGGTCGTCTGTCGCGCGACCGCGTCCCAGCCGAACTCCCCGACGGCCCGGTCGCGTCCGGCGGCGCCCATGCGGGTCGCGGCGCGCGGATCGCCGACCAGTTCGTTCAGGGCCTGTGCAAGGCGTGCCTCGAAGGCCGCCGGTTCCTTCTCCTCGTACGGGACGAGGAGCCCTGTGCTCTTGTCGGCGACGACCTCGGGGATGCCGCCGACGTCCGACGCCACGACCGGGGTGCCGCAGGCCATCGCCTCCAGGTTGACGATGCCGAGCGGTTCGTACACGGAAGGGCAGACGAACACCCGCGCGTGCGTCAGGAGTTGGACGATCTGTTCGCGCGGCAGCATCTCCGGGATCCAGTGCACTGCCCCGCGGGCCTGGCTCAGCTCCTCGAAGAGGGTGCGGAACTCGGCGTCGATCTGCGGGGTGTCGGGGGCTCCGGCGCACAGCACGAGCTGGGTCGCCGGATCCAACTCCTTGGCGGCGCGCAGCAGATGGGGCACACCCTTCTGCCGGGTGATGCGTCCGACGAACAGGACATAGGGCCGTTCGGGATCGATTCCCAGGCGTTCGAGGACATCCGTGCCGGGGTCGGGGCGGTACAGGCTCGTGTCGATGCCGTTGTACACGACGTGCACCTTCGCCGGGTCGATGGCGGGGTAGCAGCCGAGGATGTCGGCGCGCATGCCCCGCGAGACGGCGATCACGGCGTCCGCGGACTCGACGGCGGTGCGCTCGGCCCAACCGGACAGGGCGTATCCGCCGCCCAGTTGCTCGGCCTTCCAGGGGCGCAGGGGCTCCAGGGAGTGCGAGGTCATGACGTGCGGGATGCCGTGCAGGAGCTTGCCGAAGTGGCCCGCGAGGTTGGCGTACCAGGTGTGGGAGTGGACGAGGTCGCAGCCGGTGAGGGAGGCCGCCATGGACAGGTCCACGGAGAAGGTCCGCAGGGCGTCGTTGGCACCGTCGAGCGCGTCCCAGGCCTGGTGGCGCACGAGGCCGCCGGCGGCGCCCCCGCTCCCCCAGCAGTGCACGTCGACGTCGACGAGGTCGGCTAACTCCCGTGCGAGGAACTCGACATGGACTCCGGCTCCGCCGTAGACATCCGGGGGATACTCCCGGGTGAGCAGTCCTACTCGCACGCAGAACCTCCGTCCGTCCACCCCAGCCGCCGGTCGCCCGCCCCCACATGGTCACCCAGAAGCGCCCCGCGGGGAAGAGCCCCGCACCGACCTCTGCGGGGGCCGGTCGAAGCAGCAGTCCCCGCACACGCCGCCGCCCGGGCAGCGGTAGTAGAGGCAGCAGCTGCGCCGCCGGAACGCGGCGCCGCGCAAGGTTCCGGTGCCGCGCAGGTCGGGGTGGTCGAAGAGCTCGGCGGCCAGTGCCCGGGCGCGCTCCGCCACGTCGTTGCGTCCATTGCGGCGCGCCCAGGTGTCCAGTTCGCGGACCGCTCCGGCGAGCGCGGAGCCCGCATTGCCCCACAGCAGGCGTGCGGAGATCCGGTACCGCGCGCGCAAGGCGTCGGCCAGGGGCGCCAGATGGCCGTCCATGACGACGTCCCGGATGCTCGCGGCGCCGGCGGGCCGCGTCGTCACCTCCGTCAGCCACAGGTCGTCGGGCGAGCTGCCGTCCGCGTCCCAGTGCAGCAGCGCCGGGTCGAGGCCGGGCACCGCGCCGTGCAGCGCCGCCGAGCCGAGCGCCACCGACCACAGCCGCGCCGCGAGCCCCAGCTGCGCCACCGAGACCGCGATGCGCGTGTCCGGCGCCCCGATCCGTGCGGCGACCTTCGAGACGCGGAACGCGAGGGGCCCGTCGTCGCCCGCGTACACCCGCGCCAGGGACGTCACTTGGGGGCCGCCCGGCGGCGCCCCCGTACGCAGGGCGAAGAATCCGCCGACGGAACCGACTGCGGTCAGGTCGAGAGGGGCATTGTCGAGAGGGGCATTCACGACAGCAGAGCCTAGGCGTTTGCGGAAGCTAGGCGTCCTTGCGGAACAGGGCCGTCCACAGGAAGGGCTCGCCGAAGTACGCGGAGTCGGCCGGTTCGTCGCGCATGCGGCGCAGTTCGACCTCCGTCAGGTCGGAGAAGATCCAGCGCAGCGACTCCGGCGTGTAGGCGAGGCCGCCCTGGAGCCCGGACGCGCGGTAGAAGTCCGCGTCGGGCAGCTCTGAGCCGGAACCCTCCTCTCCGGCGGCGAAGGCGGTCAGGGCGAGGTGACCGCCGGGGGCGAGGGCGCGCTCCAGGAGGGCGAGATAGCTGACGCGGCGGTGGGGCGGCAGGTGGTGGAAGCACCCCGAGTCGACGATCAGGTCGTACGGGCCGTTCGGTCCGGCCTCCGTGAGCGCGAACGCGTCCCCGCAGCGGAACGTGATGTCCGCCCCGGCCTCGCGGGCCCGCTCCCCGGCCCAGGCGACGGCCGCCGGGGAGATGTCGACGGCGTCCACCTCGAAGCCCAGGGAGGCCAGATACAGCGCGTTGCGGCCGGGACCGCAGCCCAGATCGAGGGCGCGACCGGGGGTGAGCAGGCCCCGGTCGGCGTACGAGGCCAGGTTCTCGTCCGGTTTCGCCGCGAAGAACGGCACCGGCCGGTCGCGGTCGGCATAGAAGGTGTCCCACCAGTCCCCCGCGCCGGCGGTCCAGCGGTCGGCTTCCGGCGCGAACAGGCCGTCCATGAGCTTCAGGACGTCGTCGACCGTGCGTATGTTCCGGTGCATCCGGACCCCTTTCCACGAGGGGCCAAGATTACGGCCGGAGACCATGAAAGCCCAGGTCAGACGGTATGGGCGGAAGCCCGTGAACCGTCGCTCCAGAGGGCGGGAGCGGCCGGGCGGGGCAGGGGCCCCGCGAGGGCGTGCCATCGCGCCTGCGCCCCTCCCGGCGGCCCGGACGGGGGTGTTCTGCGGGCCGGTCGCGCAAGAATTTCCGAAACTCTGGATGATCCACCGAACCGCTGCGTAACCCACCTGGGGGAGGACATCTCCCGGCCAGTACTCCATCGGTAGTAGGACCCAATGCCTGCTGAGGTACGACGACGTGGAGCGAAATCCGCGAGATCGTAGTGACTATGGAAGCCGACCGTTCGCCGCACCGGACGCCCCGGGCCCACCAGGGGGCGCACCACCAGCCGTGGAGCACCTCATGAGTGCCCTCACGCTCGCCGTGGTGCTCTCCCTCGTATCCGCCGTAGCGTACGCGGGCGGGGCCATTCTGCAGGAGCGGGTCGCCGTCAGCACGCCGGAGCGGCGGTACGCACCGCTGCGCCGCGGCGCCTGGTGGGTCGCCATCGCGCTCAACGGCCTCGGTGCGCTGCTGCACGTGGTGGCCCTCGCGTACGGGCCGCTGAGCCTCGTGCAGCCCCTTGGCGCCCTGACCATCGTCTTCGCCCTGCCGATGGCGGCGCTCTTCGTGCGCCGCAAGGCCGGGGCCACCGCATGGCGCGGCGCGATCATGGCGACTGTGGGCCTCGCGGGGCTGCTCTCGCTGACGCGGTCCGCCGACGCGCAGTCCCTGGACGACGCCGAGCGGGTCATGGTGGCCCTGGTGACCGCGGGCGCCGTGGTGGCACTCATGGTCGTGGCGCACGCGGTGCACCGGCATCCGGTGGTGCGCAGCGTGCTCCTGGCCAGCGCTGCGGGCGTCGCGTTCGGCATCGCATCGGTGTTCACCAAGACGGTGGCGGTGGACCTGGACGCAAACGTCTCCCTCGCCCAGCAGCTGCCCGCCCTCGCCGTGATCGCGGTCCTCGCCTCGGCCGGTGTGCTGATCTCGCAGGCCTCGTACCGCGGCGCGGGCCTGGCGGCTCCGCTGTCGACGGTGACGGTCGTGAACCCCGTGGTCGCGGCCGCTGTGGGCCTCACGCTCTTCGGTGAATCGTTCCGCTACGGCTCCGCGGGCACGGCCGTCGCGCTGGGCTTCGGCGTCGTCGCGGCGGGCGGTCTGATCCTGCTGACCACGGAGCGGATCGGCGCACAGCAGAAGGCCGCGGCAGCGACGGTGCCGGTGGCCAAGGGCGGCCCCGTAGCGGCGGACGCAGTGGCCCCCGAGCCGCCCGCCGACGGGCTGAGCGCCGACCAGGTGCGCGCCGGCGAACTGCGCTCGGTGCCCTCCCAGCCCGCGACCGGTGCGCACTCGCACCGGCGCGTGCTGTTCCGCCACGGCCGCGAACACGTCGGCTCCTAGGCCGTTGGACGACAGGCCTTGCA
>NZ_JBNNJZ010000122.1:0-18841 GCF_050270335.1 Streptomyces sp. NPDC059900 | reverse complement strand
GGATCTCGGCGGTGGAGCGCCAGACCCAGCGGGCCGCTTCGGGGCGGGCGCGGACGGCTGCGGCGAGGTCCGGCTCGTGGAGGGTGGGTCCTGCGGGCAGGCCGTCTTCCCCGAGGGGGGCGAGGGTGGCGCCACCGGCCTCGGTGGCAGCGAGGGCCCACCTTTCGGTCATGGGATGAGTCTCGCAGGGGGGACTGACAATCCCGGCTGGTGGCTTTGGCGGGGTGTCCTGCGGGCTTGCTTGGCCGGGGGTATGAGTGCCCCCGCTTCTTTGGCCGAATGGGTACGCGTGCCCCTGACCGAACGGGTGCGCGTGCCCTCCGGCTTGTTTGGCCGCACGGGTATGCGTGCCCCCGGCTCCTCTGGCCGAACGGCTTTTCCCGCCTGCCAGCCCGCCCGCCTGCCCGCCCGCGCACCCGCCCGAAGCTCCGCGGGCTCGCTTGGCCGTACGAGCTCTTCCCGGCCACCCGCCCGGCACTCCGCGGTCTTGCCTCGCCGAACAGGCCTCCCCGCCCACCCGCCCGAAACGCCGCGGTCGCCGCCCCTCGCCCCGCGCCCCACGTCCGGGGGTTCCCGACATGCGGGTGGGCGTTGGCGCTGCGAGGCTCGGAGCCATGAGAGTGGCCCTTGCGCAGACCGACTGTGTTCTCGGCGAGGTGGACGAGAACCTCGCGGAGGCCCGCGACCAGATCGGGCAGGCGGCGGCGCAGGGAGCCGACCTCGTCGTGTTCCCCGAGCTGAGCCTGCACGGCTACCACCTGGGCGGCCTGCACCGGGACACGTCCCTTGACGCGTCGGACAACCGTCTGCGGGAGCTCTCCGCTGCCGGTCCCGATGTGATCGTGGGCCTGCACGAGCACACGAGTCTGCGCGCGTACAACACCTCCGCGTACTACGCGGACGGCCAGCTCCTCCACTCCCACCGGAAGCTGTACCTCCCCAACTACCTGGCCTGGGAGGAGCGCAAGCACGTAAGCCCCGGCCAGCACCTGCGTGCGTACGACCTGCCGGGCGGGCACGGGCGCGCGGCTACCCTCATCTGCAATGACGCGTGGCAGCCGGTACTGCCGTGGCTTGCGGTGCAGGACGGTGCGGAGGTCATCGTCATCCCCACGAACAGCGCGGCGAGCCTGGATCCCGAGGCGATGGACACGGGCCTGTACTGGGACACGCTGCTCTCCTACACGGCCCGCATGCTCCAGTGCTGGGTGATCTTCGTGAACCGGGTCGGTAACGAGAACGGGGCTTCGTTCTGGGGCGGTTCGCGGGTGGTGGACCCGCGGGGGACGGTCGTCGCACAGGCGCCGAAGTGGGAGCCGAGCCTCGTCACGGTCGACATCGACGTCCACGAATCCCGCCGGCACCGGCGCGCGGTGCCTCTGGTGGCGGAGGCGAGGCTCGGCCTGATCGACCGCGAGGTACGCCGCCTGATCGACGAGGGCGGCGACAGCTAACCCCCTACGGCAACCTGCCCCACCCTCTCTCCCCACCCCCGGCGGAGCCACCTCCGCCCACCGGCCCGTCACCCCGCATCCACCCTGACCGAACAAGCTCTCCCACCCACCCGCCCGTTTGCCCCGCAGTGACGGGGCGGGTGGCCAGGTGTGGGTGGGTGGCGTGCGCTGCGTTCAGTTGTGGGGCGGGTGGTAGTGCGGCTGGGGTGGGTGGGTGCTTCGGCCGGGTGCGGCGTGGGCGATTAGAACGGCGGGGGAGGGGAGCCCGACGCACCCGCAGTCGGCATCGAGACGGGAGGGGACGTGTCGGTATTTCCGCCCGGAGCACGGTTCGCGGCGTTCCGGTGCCGAAGTGGCCGGGCGGTGCGCACTTGATGGCGAGGACGGACATACCGGCGCGGCCCCGCACCCAACGATGAACGAGCACCGCCCCCGGACGCACTGGCACCCGGCGTCGAGACGGGAGGGGGCGTGTCGGTATTTCCGCCCGGAGCACGGTTCGCGGCGCTCCGGTGCCGAAGTAGCCGGCGGCGCGCACTTGATGGCGAGGACGGACATACTGGCGCGGCCCCGCACCCAGCGACGGACCAGCCCCGCCCCCCGGCACCGGGCCCGCACCGCCCCCTCACCCCCGCCGCACCCTCACCCCCACCACCCCCGCCCCAACCCCCACCACGGCACAGACCCCCGCAGCCACCCCCACCAGCTCCCACGGCACCACAACCCCCGCCGGCGCCGACAGCCGTGCAAGGCCCGTGCTCAGTGCGCCCAGGTTCACCCCGGTGACCAGCAGGCCCAGGACCGTGCCCACCGCCACCGCAAGCAGCGACTCCCCGGCGATCACCATCCGCACCTGCACCCGCGTAGCCCCGGCCAGTCGGAGGGAGCGCAGCTCCGGACCCCGTATCGACGTCGCCATCAGAAGCGTTCCCGCCAGAGAGATGGCCGTATAGACCAGGGCGATACCCAGCAGCACGAGCAGCCCGAGCCGCGTCTGCGGCTTCGTCGCCGGATGCGTGTCCGCCAGCCACTGCTCCGCCGACCGCACCCGAACACCGCCCCCGGCACCATCCCCAGAACCGCCCCCCGGGCCCTCCCCGGAACCGGCCGCCACCCGCAGCGCCCCCGCCACCTCATCCCGGTCCGCCCCCGCCCGCAGCCCCACGTCAACACGGTCCACCGGGACCCCAGCAGCGTTCGCCGCGGTGACGTACGCCCCGTTGTCCCCCGTACCCCGCTCGAGGACCGCGACGATCCGCAGCCGCGCGGGCCTCCCGTCGCCGAGCCAGACGTCGACCCGCTCGCCCACCCGCCGCTTCTCCCACTCCTCGTTGACGACGATCGACCGGTCGTCGAGATCGCGTACGTCACCCGCCACCACCGGAAGCCGTGACACCGAGGCGAACGCCGTCGGATCACTCACCGCGCGCGCCTCCGACCGGACAAGGGCGCTGCCTTCCTCCCGTACGAACACGGCAGTGGACGCGGACGAAGCGGCCACAGCAACCCCGGCCACACGCCCGGCCACACCCCCGGCGCCGCCCCGCACATCGCCGCCCCGCGCATCGCCGCCCCGCAAATCGGCGCCCGTCACCACCAAATCGGCCCCGGTACGCTCCCGGGCCTCCGCCGCCCGCGCCGCTCCCGCCGTCTCCGCGGAGCCGAGCAGCGAGCCCGCGAGAGCCACCGTCACCAGGACCGGCGCGGCGACCGCCGCCGTACGCCGCACCGACGCGGCGGAGTTCTCCCGGACCAGGAGTCCGACGGCGCCGGGAAGGCGGACGGCACGCAGGACGGGACGTACGAGAAGAGGGGTGAGCGCGGCGAGCGCGGTGATCAGGATCATCGGCTGAGTGGTGTACGTCTTCCGCTTCATCAGCGCGGAAGGATCACTCCACAGGGTCCAGCCGAGCATCCCGAGCCCCGCCGCCAGCAGCGCGCCTCCCGCGATCCGGCGGCTCCACGGCATGACGCCGGTGTCGACGGACGCGTCCCGCAGCGCCTCGACGGGACCCACGCGCCCCGCCCGCCGGGAGGCGAGCCACGCCCCCGAGAAGGCGACCGACACCCCCACCCAGAAGGCGAGATGGTACGGCCAGACGGCCCCGCCGATGGCGAACCACTCCGGAGCGATCCCGGCGTCGACCAGCATCTCCGCCAGCACCGGCGCGCCCAGCGCCCCCAGCACGCACCCCACGCCGGAGGCCGCGACGCCCACCGCGAGCGCCTCCGCGAGCAGCATCCTGCGGACCTGACCCGGCGTCGCCCCGGCCATCCGCAGCAGCCCGAACTCGCGCCGCCGCAGGGCCACCACGAAGGCGAAGGTGGAAGCGGTGACGAAGACGGAGACGAATGCGGACACCCCGCCCGCCGTCCCCAGGAACGAGTTCACCGCCACCAGCGCCTCGGCGTCCCGCGCCGGACCGGGATCGGCGAGCCGCCGCTCACCCCCGGTCAGAACCCGGACCTGCTCCCCGGCGACGTCCCGCCCCCCGGCGACGTCCCGCTCCCGGGCGGAGTCCCGTCCCTCGGCGGCGTCCCGCCCCCCGGCGGAGCCTGCCGCCCCAGCGACCCTCCACGCCTCGACGACCTTCCGCACCTCCACAACCGGTGCATCCACCCCCACAGCATCCCTTTTCGCCCCATCCAGCTGCACGGACCCAAGGCGTCGAAGGTCGCGCAGAAGTTCGATATCCACAGGGTGTGGATGAGCGAGCGGCTTCGTCACGTGGCCCGTGTTCGGCCCCCGCTTCACCGGGACGGTCAGCGTGTTCTGCCCCATGACGACCACGGGCGACGCGGCGAACCGCACCGGCTCCCGCTCCGGAGCACTGAACGTCGACGCCAGCCCCAGCCCCATCGCGGCGACGAGCGCCACGCCCAGCGCGACGGCGACGAACGCGCCGAGCAACCCGGCCCAGCGAGTACGAAGAGAAGCGAAGAACATCACCGACCACCCACGATCATCGACTTGTCGCCCGCGTCCAAAAACCCGGCGCCACCCCCCCCCCCGGACCTGCCTCCGGCGCCACCCCCGGCCCCGGACCCGCCCGCCCCGGACCCGCCCACCCCGGACTCCAGCCCCGCCATCCGCCGCGCCACCTCCCCCGCATCCGGCGCAAGCACCTCATCGGCCACCCGCCCGTCCACCAGGAACACCACTCGGTCCGCGTACGAAGCCGCCACGGGATCATGCGTGACCATCACCGTGGTCTGCCCTTCCCCGTCCACCAACTGCCGCAGAAGCAGCAGCACTTCACGACTGGTGGTCGTGTCGAGCGCCCCGGTCGGCTCGTCGCCGAACAGCACGGCGGGCCGCGTGACGAGCGCCCGCGCCAGCGCCACCCGCTGCTGCTGGCCGCCCGACAGCTCCCCCGGCCGGTGCCCGGCCCGCTCGGCGAGGCCGACGTGCGCCAGCGCGTCCCGCACCTGCGTACGCGAGGGCCTGCGGCCCGCGAGCCGCAGGGGCAGGGCGACGTTCTGGGCCGCGGTCAGTGACGGCAGGAGGTTGAAGGACTGGAAGACGAAGCCGATCCGGTCCCGCCGCAGCAGCGTCAGCCGCCGCTCGCTGAGCCCCGTCAGCTCCGTACCGCCCACCTCCACCGTCCCGGAGGTCGGCCGGTCGAGCCCGGCGGCGCACTGCAACAGCGTCGACTTGCCGGAGCCGGAAGGGCCCATGATCGCGGTGAAGGTACCGGCGCGTATCGCGAGGTCGACGCCGTCGAGGGCGGTCACGTCACGGTAGCGGCGGCGGACGGCGGTGAGCCGTACGGCAGTTGAGGTCATGGCTCAACCCAACCGTCCGGAGCCCCGCCGGGCACGACCACCAGGGGGCGTCCGGGGGGTAGGGCCAGCCATACCCTTGACGTATGGATCCGGTGACCGAGGTGATCGACAAGGCGTTCGCGGCGGCGCTGTACGCGGACGGCGACGAGGGCCTCGACATCGGCGCGTCCCTCCTCGCGGCCGAGCCCGGGGCCGACGCGGAGCTGTGGCGCAGGGGCGAGGAGCTGGTGCGCCGCGCCTGGGAGCGGGGCTGGCAGCCCGCGGACGTCATACGGATGGTCGGCCGGGCCAGGGACGACATCGCCCACGGGACCGACCGCACCCACCTGACGCAACTGGCCGCCGAGCTGATCACCACGGAGACCAGGGGGTACGGCGACACGCTCCCGCCCCGCTGGCACGCACAGCTCGCCGGACTTCCCCCGCAGGCCGGCGCCCCGAAGTCGGACCGCTTCTCCCGCGCCACCACTGTCCTCGCCCTCTACCGCCTCCTCCTGCGCCTGCCCGCGATCGAGCCGGTGGGCCCCGCTCCCGGCTCCCCGCTGCACACGTCCCCGCCGCCCGGTCACGACGAGCCCCGCATCCTCACCCGTATCCGCGCGCTCCTGGCCAAGGCGGAGGCCACCGGATTCCCGGAGGAGGCGGAGGCGCTGACGGCCAAGGCGCAGGAGCTGATGGCCCGGTACACCATCGACGAGGCGCTGCTCGCGTCGCGCACCCGCGCCAAGGACACCCCCGGTGCCTGCCGCATCGGCGTGGACGCCCCGTACGAGACGGCGAAGGCGATCCTCCTGGACGCGGTGGCCACCGCGAACCGCTGCCGCGCGGTGTGGAACGAGGCGTTCGGTTTCTCCACCGTCGTCGGCTTCGAAGCGGACCTGGAGGTGGTCGAAATCCTCCACACCTCGCTCCTCGTGCAGGGCACGGCGGCGATGACGAAGGCGGAGGCGGGGCAGCGGGCGGGCGGCCGGAAGCGTACGAAGACGTTCCGTCAGGCGTTCCTCCTCGCGTACGCCGACCGCATCGGCGGGCGCCTGGCCGCGGCGGCGCGGGACGTCACCGCGGAGTCCCCGGAGGCGGGGGAGTTGCTGCCGGTCCTCGCGGCCCGCGATGTGGCCGTCACGGCCCGGGCGGAACGCATGTTCCCCCAGACATCTACCACCCGCGTACGAGGAGCGGCGGACGCCGACGGCTGGACGGAGGGAGCTGCGGCAGCGGACGCGGCAAACGTAACCCCGGGCAGCCCCCGCCTCCGTTCGCGGTAACGGGCCCCAGGAGCCCCACCTCGACCCAGTAAGCCCTATATGCCCCGTATCATCACAGAGTGACCTGGCTTCGGGCGCTGAAGGAGACCACCCGCTCGGGGTTGACCGTCGAGCGGAAGCGGCTTGAGCCCCTCATCGCGATCCGCGGGGCGGCCGGCCTTGCCGTCATCATCGGCGTCAGCCTCACCCTCTTCGGCCCCGCCGTAGCCGCCAGCTCGGCATTCGGCGCATTCCAGGCCGCCATCGCCACCTTCCAACGCAGCTGGCGCCCCCGCCCGGAACTCGCGCTGGCCTCCGGCACGAGCCTCGCCGTCTCCACCTTCCTCGGCTACCTCACCGGCTCCCACACCCTCCTCTTCCTCGCCCTCCTCGCCCTGTGGACCTTCCTCTCGGGCCTGAGCTGGGCCGCGGGCCCGACCATCGGCATCATCGCCTCGTCCAACGTCGCGATCATGCTGGTCACGGTCACCCTCCCCGGCTCCATCGCCGCCGCCGCGGGCCACGCCGCGATGATGGTGGTGGGCGGCGCGGTCCAGGCCGCCCTCGTGGTCCTGTTCCCCGTACGCAGATGGGGCGCCCACCGGGACGCCCTCGCCGACGCGCTCGCCGCCGAGGCCGACTACGCCCGCCGCCTGCGCCACGACCCGCACGCCGACTTCGACCCGGAGCCCCTGATGGCGGCCCGCGACGCGGCGACCATCACCCCCCGCCAGGCCCGCACCCGCCCCGCCGAACTCCGCGGCACCCGCGGCCTCGCGGAACGCATCCGCCCGGTGCTCGCCTCCCTTGCCGACCCGGCGGTCGGCGTCCCGGAGGAGGGCGAGGAACGCGACCGCGTACGCGAAATCCTCGCCGCGGCGGGCGCGATCCTGGACGCGGCGGCCAGGGCGATCCGGAAGGGCGAGCCCCTGAAGATCCCGCCCGCGGCGGTGGCCACCCTGCAGAGCCCGGACACCGGGGCGATCCTCACGGGCCCGGCCCAGAGAGCGGCGAAACGCCTGGCGGCGCTCCTGCGGGACGTGGTCGAAACCGCGGGCAAACCCCCGGACAAGGCCGCCGCCCTCACCACCCCGACAGAAGCCGAAGCCACCCCCACAGAATCCGGAGCCACCCCCACCTCAGAATCCGGAGCCACCCCCACCCCAACCCCAGCAACCACCCCCACCCCAGCAACCACCCCCACCCCCCTCCTCCGCCCCACCTTCCCCGCCCTGCTCCCCGCCGCCCTCCGCGCCATGAGAGCCGAACTCCGCCGCCGCCACGAATCCCCCGTCACGCGCCACGCGATCCGCGTCACCGCGGTGGCCGCGGCGGGGTACCTGCTTGGCACCTGGCTCCCCCTCGGCCACGGCTACTGGGCCCCCATGGCCTCCGTCATGATCATGCGTCCGGACTTCTCACAGACGTACTCCCGCGCGGTGGCCCGCTTCGGCGGCACGCTCGTGGGCGTCGCCCTTGCCACGGGCCTGGTGCAACTCGCGAGCCCCGGCACCGGACTCTCCGCGGCACTCGCCGTGCTCTGCGCCGGGATGATGTACCTCCTGATGCGCACGGGCCAGGTCGCCGCCCAGGCCTGCGTCGCCGCGTACGTGGTGTTCCTGCTCGGCATGGGCGGCGAACAGTGGACGCAGACGGTGCCGGAACGCGTCGTCCTGACCCTCCTCGGCGGCATCCTCGCGATGATCGCGTACGCCGTGTACCCGGCCTGGGAGACCCCGCGCCTGCGCAACCGCCTCGCCGACTGGCTGGTGGCGGACGGCCGCTACGCCGCGGCAGTCGTCAGCCGCTACGCCGACCCCGGGGGCAGCTCGTGCCCGGACGTACGCGGCGCGCTCCTGGCAGCCCGCGACGCCCGCATCGCCTGGCACGAAGCCACCGCCCGTGCCAAGCACGAACCGGTACGCCACCGCGGCCTCTCCCGCGCGTCGGCAGGGGACGCCGAGGATGCCCTCGCCCAACTCGGCCGCGTGGCGATGCTGATGGAGGCCCACCTCCCGGACCGCGACGCGACCCCCGTCCCCGCCGCGGAGCGCCTCGCGACGGCTCTGCGCAAGTCGACCGAGGACGGCGCGAAGGCGGTACGGGAACGCCGCGTCCCGAAGTGGGAAGCCGTACGCAAGGCCCTGGACGAGTGGGACGGCGAGGGTGTCCCCGACCGGGTCGTACGCAGAGGAGCCGGCCTCCTCCTGGCGACCCTCGACGAACTCTCGGACGCCCTGGACACAGCGCCCCCGCCCATGCTGGTGGACGGCACGGAAACAGGCACCGCATCAGGCTCGGAATCAGCCGCCTCACCAACACAAGCCGCCCCACAGCCACAAGCCGCCCCACCAACACAAGCCGCCCAAAACGAAAGCGGACCGCAGGACCCCGAACAAGGTCCCACGGCCCGCTAGCCGCACATCAAAGCAAGCAACCGCGCAAGGACTCAGGACTCCGGAAGCCCCGCCGTAGGCAGCCCCTCCGGCAGCTTCCCGCCCTCGGTCTTGGTGAACTGATCCTTGCCCGCGCCCTGCCAGGACACCGTCATCGACGTCCCGTTGACCGACTCGACCGTGCCGTTGGTGCGATCGGAATCGCCCTTGGCGCACTTGAGCGTGATCGTGTCGCCCCCGGCGGTACCGCTGCACAGGACGTTCTCGCCGAGCAGCGTCGCCTGCTTCCCGGCGATGACCAGCGCGAGCGGATTCCCGTCGGCGGTGGCGACCCAGCTGCCCTCGGAGCTGCCGTCCTTCGCACCGGAGTCGGAACCCTCGTCCGGCGCATCGGCGTCGGACGACCCCTCGGCCCCGGCGGACGACCCCGCCGAGCTCTTGTCCTTGCCCTCGTCGTCACCGTCGCCGCCGTCACTGCTGCAACCGGTCAGGACAAGGGCGGCGACAAGACCCGCCGCCGCGGCACCGATACGTACGTTCCGGACGTGCATCCGCACTGAAGTCCCCCTACATGGCACATGAGCGACACTCACCCGACAGTCGAACCAGGTCACCGAGCCGCGTCAGCTCACCGGCTCACCGGCTCACCGGCTCACCGAATCACGTCAGCTCACCGGCTCACCGATTCGCGTCGCGTCACGTCGCGTCAGCTCACTGAATTGCGCGCCAAGCTACCAGGACGACTTGCGCACCCCGGGGAGAAATCCGGCGTGCGCTTGGTCACGCAGCTTGACCCTGGAGAGGCCGAACTTCCCCACGTATCCGCGCGGACGCCCGTCGACGCTGTCCCGATTGCGTACGCGCGTCGCGCTCGCGTCCCGCGGCTGTCGCGCCAACTCGGCCTGGGCGGCGCTCCGTTCGGCTTCCCCCGTGCCGGGCCGGCGGATGATCTCCTTAAGCTCGGCCCGACGCGCGGCGTACCGCGCGACGGTCTCGCGCCGCTTCTCGTTCTTCGCGATCTTGCTCTTCTTGGCCATCAGACCCTCACCCCACGCGCACGGATCCTGGCGACGGCGGCCTCGACGCCGATGGAGTCGACGGTCTTGATGCCCTTGGCGCTGAGCCGCAGCCGCACGAAGCGGCCCTCGCTCGGCAGCCAGTAGCGCTTGCGCTGGACGTTGACGTCGAACCGGCGTGACGTGCGCCGGTGTGAATGGGAGATCTGGTTGCCGAAGCCCGGCGTGGCGCCGGTCAGCTGGCAGTGGGCGGACATGGTGACGCACCTCTCGGTCGGGGGGACGGGGTCCCTCGCGGAATCGTTTTGAAAACGGGATTCATTTTCATACACTACCGGCATGGCCCGAAACGAGATCCGCCCCGTCATCAAGCTCCGGTCAACGGCCGGAACCGGCTACACGTACGTGACCCGCAAGAACCGCCGCAACGACCCCGACCGCATGACACTGCGCAAGTACGACCCGGTCGTCGGGCGGCACGTCGATTTCCGAGAGGAGCGCTGACCACCATGCGCAAGGACATCCACCCGCCGTACGGACCCGTCGTCTTCCGCGACAAGTCCGCGGGATTCGCCTTCCTCACCCGGTCCACCGCGACCAGCGAGAAGACGGTCGACTGGGAGGACGGGCGCACCTACCCCGTCATCGACGTCGAGGTCTCCTCCGCGAGCCACCCCTTCTACACGGGCACGGCCAAGGTCCTGGACACCGCGGGCCGCGTGGAGCGCTTCGAGCGCCGCTACGGCGCCCGATGAACCCCGCGGACCCCTCCGGCAAGGGCAAGGGCATCGGAGGCACGGACATCGAAGGCATGGACATCGCGATCGTCGGCGGCCTGCACTCCGACGCCCGCACGCAGGCCGTCGAGCGGCTCCTGGCCACCGTCCCCGGCAGCGTGGCGCTCCACCACGACCTGGCGACGGCCGTGCACGGCACCGTCGTACGCACGGTGCGCGATGCCACCGGAGTGCTCTCCACCGGTGAGGCGCCGCTCGTCAACGACTGTGCGTGCTGCGCCCTGCGCGAGGATCTGGTGCCCGAGCTCGAACGGCTCGCGGACTCCGGACTCACGCGGCTCGCGGTCGTCGAGCTGTGGGACTCCGTCGAGCCCAAGGCGATGGCCGAGGTGATCACGGCGCACGTACGCGAGGGGCTGCGCCTGAGCGGCGTGATCACGGCCGTCGATCCGGCGCTCCTGCTGCCGTACCTCGGCAACGGCGACGACCTCATGGAGGCGGGTCTCGCCGCTGCCGCCACGGACGAGCGCACGGTCGCCGACACCTGGGCCCGCCAGCTGGAGTACGCCCCGGTGCTCGCCGTCGCGGATTCTCCCGAGGCGGACGACGAGGACCGCGCGCTCCTGGCCCAGCTCCACCCGACCGCCCGCCAGGTCCCGATCAGCGGTCACGGGGACCTGGCGGGTGCCGCGCTCGGCGGCTTCGACGTCGAGGCGGCCGCCGCCGCCCAGCATCCGTCCTGCGCGCTGCTGCCGACCGACGCCGACGAGGCGGGGGTCGCCACCCTCGTATGGCACCGGGACCGGCCCTTCCATCCGGAGCGGCTCTACCAGGCTCTGGAGGACCTGACCTGTGCGGCGGCCCGCAGCCGTGGCCGGTTCTGGCTGGCCGACCATCCCGACACGCTGCTCGGCTGGGACGCGGCCGGCGGCGCGCTCTGCGTGGAGAGCGCGGGGCCCTGGCTGGTCTCGCTGCCGGACGCGGCGTGGGAGATGGTGCCGCCGGTGCGGCGCGCCGCGGCGGCGCTCGACTGGCATCCCGAGCACGGCGACTGCTGCCAGCACCTGGTCTTCACCTCGCCGGGCCTCGACCGCGAAGGGCTCGAAGAGGTCCTGGAGTCCTGCCTGCTCACCGACGAGGAGTACGCCGCCGGGCGCGACGCCTGGAAACACCTGCCGCCCGCTTTCGACACCCTCCTGGAGGTCTGAATGTCCCCCCGCAAGCCGTACGCGCGCGACCAGAAGCCGCGCCCCAACCCGCTGGACCAGGCGAAAGTCACGTACATCGATTACAAGGACACGGAGTTGCTCCGCAAGTTCATCTCCGACCGGGGGAAGATCCGCTCCCGGCGGGTCACCCGGGTCAGCGCCCAGCAGCAGCGGCTGCTCGCCCGGGCGATCAAGAACGCACGGGAGATGGCGCTGCTTCCGTACGGCTCGGCTCGCTGATCGACATCACCCCGTCATCCGGCCATCGCGTAAACGTTGGAACAGGAACGGCATCCCGTGCGTCTGTACCTAGTACATGAACAAGCACGCGAGCACGAACAGGAACACGTACGCGAACAAGCGGGCACGCTTCGACCTGGATGGCGTTCGCATGGCATGCGGGGAGTTGGGCAGGTGCTGACAGAGCTGTAATCAGGGAAACACCCCGCGTGCACGTGCATCTGCCCATGCATCGGCATGTGAACACAGCTATGATCCGGGACAGTTGACCATTGCATCTAGAGACCTCTAGAGACATCTAGAGCCACGCAGGCACTGCATCACCGGGGAGCGACTGTGCACGACGTGTTTAACGGCATGGCTGCCACGGAGCTTCACGGGGTGGTCTGGCAGAAGAGCAGGCACAGCAATTCGCAGGGTGCCTGCGTGGAGTTCGCGAAGCTGCCGGGCGGCGACGTCGCCGTCCGCAACTCGCGCTTTCCCGACGGTCCGGCGCTGGTCTACACGCGCGCCGAGATAGAGGCGATGCTGCTCGGGATGAAGGACGGGGAGTTCGACCACCTCATTGGTGGTTAGCCCTGCCTCGCCGGTGGTTGGACCTACTTCATCGGCGGCCGGACCGCCCCGTCGGCGGGTTGGTCCCCGCCGCGGCCGGCAAGGCCTACGCGAGCTGGAACAGCGCCCACACGACCTTGCCCCGCAGCGCGCCCGCGAGCGGGTGCCAGCCCCAGCTGTCGCTGAACGAGTCCACAAGGAACAGGCCGCGCCCGGACTCGGCGGAGAAGTCGTCGTCGGTCTCGCGTGCGACCGGACTGTCGTCGCTGGGGTCGCGCACCGCGCACACCAGGCGTGAGGTCCAGCGCATCAAGTGCAGCCGCACCGGCGGGCCCTGGTCGCGCGGGGTGTCCGACGGCAGGGCGTGCCGCAGGGCGTTGGTGACCAGTTCGGAGACGACGAGGGCGATGTCGTCGAAGCGTTCTTCCAGTTCCCACTGGCTCAGCGTCGTACGGGTGAACTGCCGGGCGCTGCCGACCGCCTCATAGCGGGCGGGCAGGGAGCAGGACGCGGCGCTGGAGACGGCTGAGGGGTCGAGTGGGGGAAGCCCCTGCCGTAACGGCTCGAGCATGGTCGATCCATTCGTCCCCATGCGAGGCACTCCCCGGTTTCGCGGTACATAGCGATGGAGCGGTGGTGCAGTGGTGCGGCAGTTAAGTGACGCGCGGACCATGGTTCCGAATGCGTACAGCAGATGCAAGGGCAGATGCACGTGCACGCGCCTGACTTGAGCGCTCCCGTGCCGCTTCTTGCCCATTTCTTCCTACGACTTCTTGTGGAGACCTGTCGAAGGCTTTCCATTTCTGTAACCGAACGAGTACGCCTTGAAGCGTTTAATGGCAGACTGCTGGCTTCCAAGTGATGGGGAGGGTTGAGCGAAGTGACCGCAGGGGAGTCGAGCGGCTCGGTCGTACGGCGCATGCTCCTTGGCTCGCAACTCAGGCGCCTGAGGGAATCGCGCGGTATCACCCGGGAAGCGGCCGGCTACTCGATCCGAGCCTCCGAATCGAAGATCAGCCGCATGGAGTTGGGACGGGTGAGCTTCAAGTCCAGGGACGTAGAGGACCTGTTGACGCTGTACGGCGTCACCGACGAGGCCGAGCGGGTCGCACTGCTCTCACTCGCCAAAGAGGCCAACCTCGCCGGCTGGTGGCACAGTTATTCGGATGTCCTGCCCGGCTGGTTCCAAACATACGTGGGGCTCGAAGGCGCCGCCTCGCTCATCCGGACCTACGAAGTCCAGTTCGTCAACGGCCTGTTGCAGACCGAGGCCTACGCGCACGCGGTCGTCGCCCGCGGCATGAAGGACGCGAGCAAGGCCGACATCGAACGCCGGGTCGCCCTGCGCCTGGAACGCCAGAAGCTGCTCGTCTCCGAGCGCGCTCCCCGCTTCCACTGCGTGCTCGACGAGGCGGCGCTGCGACGCCCGTACGGGGACCGGGAAGTGATGCGAGGCCAGATCCAGCATCTGATCGACATCTCAGAACGGCCGAATGTCACTCTTCAGATCATGCCGTTCAGTTTCGGTGGGCACTCGGGCGAGAGCGGAGCGTTCACCATGCTGCGCTTCCCGGAATCGGACCTCTCGGACGTCGTGTACGTGGAACAGCTGACCGGAGCCCTGTATCTCGACAAGGCCGAGGAGGTCGCGCAGTACGAGCGAGTGGTGACCGAGCTCCAGCGCGACAGCCCGAATCCGGCCGATAGCCGTGACCTTCTCCGTGGTCTGCTCCAACTCACCTAACTCGTCAGTACGATGACGTGAACTCAGGTGTCAGCACAGTTGTAACCACAGTCTGCGGCTAGGGGTCCCATGTCCTTCTTCACTGACCTGGCTCACCAGTACATCGATGGTGAGTGGAAGGCCGGTTCCGGTTCCTGGGACATCATCAACTTCAACCCGTACAGCGGGGAGAAGCTCGCGTCGATCACCGTGGCGACGGCCGACGAGGTGGACCAGGCCTACCGGGCGGCCGAGCGCGCGCAGAAGGAGTGGGGCTCGACCAGCCCCTACGCCCGGCGTGCCGTCTTCGAGCGTGCCCTGCGCATCATCGAGGACCGTGAGGAAGAGATATCCGAGGCCATCGTCGCCGAGCTGGGCGGCACCCGGCTCAAGGCGGGCTTCGAGATCCACCTCACCAAGGAGTTCCTGCGCGAGGCCGTGAACGTCGCGCTGCTGCCCGAGGGCCGCATCCTCCCGTCGCCCGGCGACGACAAGGAGAACCGCCTCTACCGCGAGCCGGTGGGCGTGGTCGGGGTCATCAGCCCCTTCAACTTCCCGCTCCTCCTCTCCACCAAGACGATCGCCCCGGCGATCGCCCTGGGCAACGCGGTCGTCCTCAAGCCCCACCAGAACGCTCCGGTGACGGGCGGCGGCATCCTCGCGAAGGTGTTCGAGGACGCGGGGCTGCCGGCCGGTGTGCTGAACGTGGTGGTCACCGACATCGCCGAGATCAACGACGCGTTCATCGAGCACCCGGTGCCGAGCGTCATCTCCTTCACGGGATCGGACCGCGTGGGGCGTCATGTCGCCACGGTCTGCGCCTCGCACTTCAAGCGGTCGATACTGGAACTCGGCGGCAACAGCGCGCTGGTCGTCCTGGACGACGCGGACGTCGACTACGCCGTGAACGCCGCGGTCTTCAGCCGCTTCGTGCACCAGGGGCAGGTCTGCATGGCCGCCAACCGCATCCTCGTCGACCAGTCGCTCCAGGCGGAGTTCACCGAGAAGTTCGTCGCCAGGGTCGCCGCCCTGAACGTCGGCGACCCGGCGGACCCGGCGACCCACATCGGCCCGCTGATCAACTCCTCGCAGGCCGACGCGGTGACGAGGATCGTCGACCAGACGGTGGCCGCGGGCGCGAAGGCCCTGCTGCACGGCCGCACCAAGGGCAACCTGGTGGCCCCCACCGTCCTGACGGACCTGCCCGCCGATTCCCCGGCCCTGCGCCAGGAGATCTTCGGCCCCGTGGCGCTCCTGGTCCCCTTCGACGGCGAGGAAGAGGCCGTACGCATCGCCAACGACACCCCGTACGGGCTCAGCGGCGCCGTCCACACCGGCGACGTCGAGCGCGGCGTGCGGTTCGCGCGGCGGATCGACAGCGGCATGTTCCACGTGAACGACGGCACCGTGCACGACGAGCCGATCGTGCCCTTCGGCGGCGAGAAGTACTCGGGCGTCGGGCGCCTGAACGGCGAGGCGACGGTGGACGCGTTCACCACGCAGAAGTGGGTCTCGGTGCAGCACGGCCGCACGCAGTTCCCCTTCTGAGGGCGCGGCGGCACACGTCTGAGGCCTCGGCCGCACACGACGCGAACTCCCGGACCCTTGCGGACAGAACCTGACCGCAAGGGTCCGTAACGTCAGTGGTGTCGGAAAGCCCGGCAGGCTCCACAGGCTCCAGAGGCGGACATCATGGTCGTTCACGTCAACGCAGAGACCCCCGGCGACGAGCGCGGCGCCCTGCTCGCCTTCCTCGACGCCGAGCGCGGCGGCATCCGGCGGGCCCTGCTCGGCCTGACCGCCGAGCAGGCGGCCACCACCCCGAGCGCCAGCGAGCTGTCGCTCTCCGGGCTGCTCAAGCATGTCGCGGAGGTCGAGGAGGGCTGGATCTCGCGGGCGCAGGGCGTCGACCCGGCCGTCCGGCGGACCGAGGCGAACTGGGACGAGTGCTTCCGCCTGATCGAGGGCGAATCGGTCGAGTCGGTCCTCGCGTACTGGGGCCGGGTGGCCGACCGTACGGAGGAGTTCATCCGCTCCCTGCCCACCCTCGACACGACCTTCGCGCTCCCCGACGAGCCGTGGTTCCCGAAGGAGGACGTGTCGATGCGCTGGGTGCTGCTGCGTCTGATCACCGAAATGTCCCGCCACTCGGGGCACGCCGACATCATCCGTGAGTCCCTGGACGGCAAGACGGCGTTCGAACTGGTGGCGCTGGAGCGGGGCGAGAGCTGGGGTTAGGGGGCCTCTGCCGGCTCTGGGCCGAGGTGCGCGGCCATCTCCGCCCGCAGGGCGTGCAGCTCCCGCAGCTGTTCGGGGGTGGGGGTGCCGTCGGCCGCGAGGGCGCGGTCGATGATGCGGACGGCCGCCGCGTGGTCCTGCTTGGACTCGCCGAGGAGGGTGGCCTGGTGCAGGGCGCGCGCGTACCGCTCCCTGGGCACCGGCGCGTGTTCGAAGGAGTCGGCGATGGGCTGCCCGATGCGGACGCAGTTGCCCGCGGGGTCCGTCATCAGGAACTGCCGCACCCCGTAGCTCATGTCCTTCACGGTGCCCATCCGGGGCAGGCCGCGGGTCGGTATCCGGCCGAGCGTCTGCTTGAGACCGGTCCGGAAGGCCTCGTGCAGGGCGTCCACGTCGTCGGTGACCACGTAGCAGGTGCTGTACGAGGTCTGCGGGTCGTAGCCCTTGATCCGGAAGAACTGAAGCTCCATGTCGCCGCGCCTGATCACGGCGTACTGATTGGGTGCCTTCTGGCGGAAGGTGACCTCGAAGCCGATGGCTTCGTAGAAGTCGAGGGTCTCGTCGAGCTCGTGACAGGGAAACAGGGGGATCATTGTCTCGGCCATACCGCTACTCTAATCAAAGTTGATTAGAAGGAGGTGGCTTTGATGTCGGCGATCCGACTCCTCGTCCTCGGCGCCGTCCGGCAGCACGGACGGGCCCACGGCTATCAGGTGCGCAACGACCTGGAGTACTGGGGCGCCCATGAGTGGTCCAACGCCAAGCCCGGCTCGATCTACCACGCGCTGAAGCAGATGGCGAAGCAAGGCCTGCTGCTCGCGCACGAGATCGCTCCGTCGACGGCCGGCGGCCCGCCGCGCACGGAGTACGAGATCACGGAGGCGGGCACCGAGGAGTTCCTGGCCATGCTCAGGTCCAACCTCGTCTCGTACGACCAGCGCCCCGACATGCTCACGGCGGCGCTCGGCTTCATCGTCGACCTGCCCCGGGGCGAGGCGGTCGAGCTCCTGAAGCAGCGGGTGGCGGGCATCGAGGAGTGGCGCAGGTCCGTCACGGAGTACTACACCCCCGAGGAGGGCCCGGAGCAGCTCGGGCACATCGGCGAGATCATGAACTACTGGGTCCACACGGCCGACGGGGGCGTGGAGTGGACGCGGGGTCTGATCAAGCGGATCGAGGGCGGTGCCTACACGTTCGCGGGGGAGGGCGAGCCCTTCGTGGGCGTCCTCGCCGAGGGCGAGGAGAACCCGTACGCGACCGGTACGACGCATGCGGAGGACGATCGCTGAGCCGTGGGACGGTTCTGCTGATCAAGTTTGACTAATCGCTGGTTCGGGGATACCTTCCTTCGCGTCGAGGTTGTAGTCAAGTTTGACTACGGCATGGCAGGGGCTCGGAGGGAGAGACGGATGACGGACGCGATCGTCGTCGAAGGAGCACGGAAGCGGTACGGGGAGAAGCGGGCACTCGACGGCCTTGACCTGACGGTCGGGCGCGGCACGGTGCACGGAGTGCTCGGCCCGAACGGCGCGGGCAAGACCACGGCGGTACGGGTGCTCGCCACACTGCTGCGGGCGGACGAGGGCCGGGTGGAGGTCGCCGGGTACGACGTGCGGCGGCAACCGGACGAGGTGCGCAGGCGCATCGGCCTGCTCGGTCAGCACGCCGCCCTCGACGAAGAACTGAGCGGCCGGCAGAACCTGGACATGTTCGGGCGGCTCCACCACCTGGGCGCCCGCCACGCGCGCGTGCGGGCCGGTGAACTCCTGGAGCGCTTCGGGCTCGGGGACACGGGGCGCAAGGCGGTCAAGCAGTACAGCGGCGGCATGCGGCGCCGCCTGGACCTCGCGGCCTCGCTCATCACGGAGCCCGACGTGCTGTTCCTGGACGAGCCGACCACGGGCCTCGACCCGCGGGGCCGCACGGAGGTCTGGGACGCGGTGCGCTCGCTGGTCGACGGCGGCACGACGGTGCTGCTCACCACGCAGTACCTCGAAGAGGCGGACCAGCTCGCGCACCGCATCTCCGTCATCGACCGGGGCCGGGTCATCGCGGACGGCACGGCGGACGAGCTGAAGTCGAAGACCGGCGGCGACCGCATCGACGTGGTGGTGCGGGACGCGGCCCAGCTGGAGACCGCCGCGCGCCTGCTGCCCGGCGAGGCCGCACTCGACGCCGACCGCCGCCTCGCAAGCGCGCCGGTGGCGGACCGCATGGCGGCGCTCACCGGGGTCGTACAGGCCC
>NZ_JBNNJZ010000121.1:0-18928 GCF_050270335.1 Streptomyces sp. NPDC059900 | reverse complement strand
GGAACAGGACGAGAAGGGCCGTACCCGCTACCGGCAGCGGGCGCTCTTCCACCCGCACGGCCTGCTCGGGCACGCGTACTGGTGGAGCATCTCGCCCTTCCACGCGCTGATCTTCGGCGGCATGGCACGCAACATCACACGGACGGCCGAACAGCGCACCGCCAAAACCGCACAGAAAACGTGACCCACCGGCAATCCGGCGACGCACCGGCTCCGAATCATCTCTGAAGGCGACCAGCGTCCAGGAGGATCACCGGGTGAATGAAGTAGTGCACATCAGCGGGGCCCCCTCCGCGGGCCCCGATCTGGCTGAGCTGCTGGGCCGGGTGGCCCGCGGCGACCAGCAGGCCTTCGCCTCGCTGTACGACGGGGTGTGCTCTCCGGTGCTCGGCGTGGTGCGCACGGTCCTGCGCGATCCGGCCCAGTCGGAGGAGGTCGCCCAGGAAGTCCTTGTGGAGGTGTGGCGCAGTGCCGCGCGCTACCGGCCGGAGCGGGGGAGCGTCATGAACTGGGTCCTGACGATGGCGCACCGCAGAGCCGTGGACCGCGTGCGGTCCGTGCAGGCCTCGGCCGAGCGCGACCACAAGGCGGCGCTGCTCGAACGCACCCCGGCCTTCGACGAGGTGAGCGAGCAGGTGGAGAACCGCCTGGAGCGCGAGCAGGTCCGGCGCTGCCTGCGCAACCTGACCGAACTGCAACGCCAGTCGGTCACTCTGGCCTATTACCGCGGGCTGACCTACCGCGAGGTCGGGGAATTGCTCTCCGTGCCCCTGGGGACGGTCAAGACGCGGCTGCGTGACGGCCTGATCCGGCTGCGCGACTGCCTGGGGGTGAGCGCATGAGCGCCGCCGATCTGCACACGATGACGGGCGCGTACGTCCTGCACGCCCTCTCGGACGAGGAGCGCACGGAGTTCGAGCGGCACCTGGAGGTGTGCGAGGCATGCGGCCAGGAGGTGCGTGAACTGGCCGCCACGGCCGGGCGTCTTGCCCGGGCCGTATCGGTCGCCCCGCCGGCCGACATGAAGTCCGACGTGCTGCGGCGCATCGCCACGGTCCGCCAGCAGCCGCCGCACACACCCCCGCCGGGCAAGACCGGCGGCGGCGCGGGCCGCGGACGGCAGCTGTCCCGCTTCGCGCTCGCCGCGTGCCTGGCGGCCGCCGCGGCCTTCGGCGGGGTCGCCGTGTGGCAGCACGAGCGGGCCGATGAGGCCGGTGAGCGGGCCCAGCAGGCACAGGCGCGCTCCGAGGAGCTGGCCAAGGTGCTCGCGGCGCCGGACGCCAAGGCCTCCACCGGGCGGCTGACCGACGGCGCGACCGGCACGGTCGTGGTGGCCAAGAGCCTCAACCAGGCCGCGTTCGTCGCGGCCAGGATGCCGGGGCCGCCGTCCGGCAAGGTCTACCAACTCTGGTTCAACGACGACGGGACGATGCGTTCGGCCGGTCTGATGGACCCGGACCGCAGCACCGAGGCCGTGCTCCTGGACGGCCCGGTGGACCAGGCATCCGGCATCGGCATCACCGTGGAACCGGCGGGCGGCTCCAAGGAACCGACGTCCGACCCGGTGGCCCTGATGAACTTCCCCGCCGCATGAGGGACTCCGCGTCGCGGAGACCTGTCGCATGAGGAGCCGCAGCACATGAGGAGCCGCAGAAAGTGACCGTATCGATCGTCCTTTTCACGTCCGACCTGCGTCTGCACGACAACCCTGCGCTGCGTGCCGCGCTGCGCGACGCGGACCGGATCGTCCCGCTGTTCGTGTACGACGACGGGCTGCGGGAGACGGGCTTCGCCGTCCCGAACCGGCGTGCCTTCCTCGCCGACTGCCTGGAGGACCTGGACTCCGAGCTGCGCAAGCGCGGCGGTCGCCTGGTGGTCCGCAGCGGTGACGCCGTCGGGCAGGCCGGCAAGCTGGCGGAGGAGACCGAGGCGGTCTCGCTGCACGTCGCGGCCGGGGTCAGCCGGTACGCGACGCGGCGCGAGGAACGGCTGCGGGACGCGCTCGAAGGCACCGGCTGCGAGCTCGTCGTGCACGACGCGGTCATCACGGCCGTCACGCCGGGGGAGCTGCTCCCGGCGGGCAAGGACCACTACGCCGTGTTCACCCCGTACTTCCGGCGCTGGACCGCGGCAGGCGTACGGGATGTCCTGGCCGCACCGCGCAAGGTGCGGGTCGCCGACGTGACGTCGGACCCGGTGCTGCCGCGTGCGGAGATCACCGGCGTCTCGCCGGGGCTCGGCACGGGCGGCGAGAGCACCGCGCGACAGCAGCTGCGGACCTGGCTGTCCGGCGGCATCGCGGGCTACGAGGACGGCCAGGACGACATCGCGGGCGACGCCACGTCCCGCCTCTCGCCCCACCTCCACTTCGGCACCCTGTCGGCGGCCGAAGTCGTCCACCGGGCGCTGCGCGAGGGCTCGTCGGGAGCGCAGGCGTTCGTCCGGCAGCTGGCCTGGCGGGACTTCCACCACCAGGTCCTCGCGGCCCGCCCGGACGCGGCGGCCCGCGACTACCGCTCGCACGGCGACCGGTGGCGCACGAACAAGAAGGAGACCGCCGCCTGGCTCAACGGCCGCACCGGCTACCCCTTTGTGGACGCGGCGATGCGACAGCTGCGCCACGAGGGCTGGATGCACAACCGGGGACGGCTCGTGGTGGCGAGCTTCCTGACCAAGACCCTCTACGTGGACTGGCGGGTGGGCGCCCGGCACTTCCTGAGTCTCCTGGTGGACGGCGACGTCGCCAACAACCAGCTGAACTGGCAGTGGGCGGCGGGCACCGGGACCGACACCCGGCCCAACCGGGTCCTCAACCCCGTGATCCAGGGCAAGCGCTTCGACCCGGGCGGCAGCTACGTACGGCGCTGGGTGCCCGAACTCGCCGGCGTCCCCGACCGGTACGTCCACGAGCCGTGGAAGCTGGCGGACAAGGACCGTGCGGAGCTCGACTACCCCGACCCGATCGTGGAACTGACCGAGGGCCGGGCCCGCTTCGAGCAGGCCCGCGGGGCCTGAGCAGTGCGGTGGGGCGACTGACGGCCGGTGGGACAGGTGTGCCGGAGTGTGCCTGATCGGGTGAATGTAGATCTCTGACCAAACCGGGGTGCCCACCGCGACGAATTCCCCCTGTGAGCGAAGAACGGCGACAACCCGCATCCCCCGCCTGATGCCGCCGGCTCACGGTCACACCACGCACATGCAACGACGCAAGGAGCAGACCATGTCCGCCATGTCTATGTACCCCAACCGCCTGCGCCGCACCGCGGTCGCCGTCGCCGCCGCGGCGATGCTGCCGATCGTCCTGACGGCGTGCTCGGACAGCGGAGACAAGGACACCAAGGCCGGCGACTCCACGCCCAGCGCGAAGGCGAGCAAGTCGGACGACGCCATGGCCATGGACGAGCCGTTCGGACCGGCCTGTTCGTCGGTCCCCAAGGACGGCAAGGGCTCCTTCGACGGCATGGCGAAGGACCCGGTCGCCACCGCCGCCTCGAACAACCCGGAGCTGTCCACCCTGGTCAGCGCGGTCAAGAAGGCCGGCCTTGTCGACACCCTGAACAACGCCAAGAACATCACGGTGTTCGCGCCGACCAACGACGCCTTCGCCAAGATCCCCAAGGCCGACCTGGACAAGGTCCTGAACGACAAGGCCATGCTCACCAAGGTCCTCACCTACCACGTGGTGGGCCAGAAGCTGGCGCCCAAGGACCTGGAGAACGGCTCCTACGAGACGCTGGAGAAGAGCAAGCTCACCACCGCGGGCTCCGGCACCGAGTACAAGGTCAACGACACCTCGAAGGTCGTCTGCGGCAACGTCCCCACGGCCAACGCCACCGTCCACATCGTCGACACCGTCCTGATGCCCAAGAGCTGACGGACACCGCCGACCGCCTCCGCCGCCCCGACCGGGGCCGCGGGGGTTTTCGGCGTTCGTGCGATGGTGGAGTTCTGTCGAGATGATCGCGAACCCTGCCCCGCCCGGTGTCCGATCACCTCGATGATCCCGGCGATCATGCTCTGCGCCGGGGTGAGAGCCTTTGCTCGACGAAAGGACCGTTCCACGTGACTCCCCCCACCGATCTGGCGCCTGCCCAGGCGGCAGCCCGCCTGGACCGCTACACCGTCATCGACGTCCGCAGCCCCGGCGAGTACGCCTCCGGCCACCTGCCCGGCGCCCACAACATCCCCCTCGGCGACCTGCACCAGGCGCTGCCCGAGCTCAAGGCCGCCGCCGCCCGCGGTGACCTCCTGATGGTCTGCGCCTCCGGGAACCGCTCCGCCACCGCGGGCACCGAGCTCGCCGCCGCCGACATCCCGGCCGCCACCCTGGTCGGCGGCACCACCGCCTGGGCGGCGCAGGGCCACCCCTTGCAGCCCTCCGAAGGCGCACCGGCGGCCTGGGCGATGGAACGCCAGGTGCGGCTGGCCGCCGGGTCCCTCGTCGTTCTCGGCCTGGCCGCCGGAACCCGCTTCAAGGCCGCACGCTGGCTGGCCGCCGGCATCGGCGCGGGCCTGGTCTTCTCCGCCGTCACCAACACCTGCGGCATGGCGGCCGCCCTCACCCGGCTTCCGCACAACCGCCCGCGCCCCGCCGACCTGAGCGCCACGCTGGAAGCCCTCCAGCAGGAGCAGTAGCGGCGGCCGTATCTCCCGGTGTGCCGGGCGCTCAGTGAATGCGGGGCGCCCGGTGAGGCCGGGTGGTGAGGCGCACGTCCGCCTCCAGGGTGCGCGGCGCCGCCGCCGCGCGTGCCTCGGCGACCGTGCCCCCGGCCAGCTCCCGCAGCACCGCGTCCGGGGACGCGTCCGGGTCCAGGACCAGGGTGATGCGGGCCCGCAGCCGCCGCGGGCGCCCGAGCAGGCGCACGTCGGCGCGGTCCACGCCGTCGACCGCCCGGGCACGGTCGGCCATCACGGAGGCCAGCGCCGCGGCGGAGAGCGTGACGCCCGGCTGCCCGAGCGCGAGTTCGCGCACCCGGCCGGTGCGGAACTGGGCGAGGGCCCAGCACAGGAACAGGACCGTACCGACGGCCAGCGCGGCGATGACCGCGGGAGTCCACCAGCCGTGCTCGCGCCAGCGGCCGAGCATCCCCTGGTCCAGCCACACCCGGTCGGCGCCGACCCGGGGCCAGGCCGCCGGAAGCCGATCGCGGACCGGCGCGGCCGTGGAGGCAAGGACGGCGCCCGCGCCGAGCAGAACCGCCGCCGCACCGAACAGAGTCGAGCGGTTGGCGCTGCTACGGAGTCGACTCATCAGGGGGTGCACCTCTCCACGTGGGTTCCGTTCGCAGCCGTACGCGCAGCCGCAGGGGTCTGGCCAGGCCGAGACCGGCGGCCGCCGCCCCGGCGGCCTCGGTCACCGCCCGTCGCGCGCCGTCCGGTTCGCCGAACGCGAGACCGGCGCGCACCCGGGCCGTACGGCGGCCGACCCGGACCGCGACCCTGCCGACGCCGGGCACGTCGGTCACGGCGTCCCGCAGGAAGACCGCGACCGCCCGCCGCTCCAGGGCCGCGCGCACACCCGGCACGGGCGGCTTCATCGGCAGACGGCCGCGACGGCCCGGTGTGAGGGCGAGGACCAGCAGCCACACGCCGAGCCCGAACACGGCGATCGCGGCAGGAATGCTCCAGGCCGCGCCGCCGTCCGGGCCGTGCGTGGCCAGCCACTCCATCGCCCGGGCCCGCCACCGCGCGGGAGTGTGCCCGGCCGCATGCACGGACAGCACGTCGTACAGCACGATCCCGCACGCCGCGGCGGCGACGAGAGCCAACACCGCCACCGGAAACCGGCGTTGGGACCACGGACGGCGCGCACGGACCCCGGCGGCTTCCGCGGCCCCGGCATCCGACGCCGGCGGGGCGGGCTGCCCGGCGGACCGCTCCCGGCGGGACAGACCCCGCACGCGGATGCGCGCCGACGGCACGGTGAGGCCGGTGAGCCGGGCGGTGCGCTCGGCGACGTGCGCCCGCACGGTCTCGCCCGCCTCGTCGAGCACCGCGGGATAGGGCAGCGTCACGGTGACACCGACCTCGGCCCGGCGCCCGCGCACGGTCGCCGTCCCCCGGCCGGCCGAGACCGCGCCCGGAGCCAGCGCCTCCGTCGCGGCGCGTTCCGCGATCCGGCGCACCGCGCGGTCCGCGATGGTCGTCGTGCCGCGCTCCGCCGCGGGCGTGGTCATCGCCGCTCCCGGTCACGCCCGCCGAGGAAGGCGCGGATGTCCGTGCCGTCGTCCACCAGGCGCCCCAGGACGAAGCCGACCACGCCGAGCGCGGCGACCAGCAGGAAGGCGCCGAAACCGCCGAACCAGCCGGCGAATCCCAGGGCCATGCCCGCCATCAGACCGACCAGAGCTGTGCTCACCACTCACCTCACACCAGAGACCGACAAGGGGGGACGACCTGCTCCGGCGCGTTACTCGACGCGCGTCTCGCCGGCGGCGTCCGCGGTGTCCTCGTCGGGCAGGCGGACGTCGTTGACGGCGACGTTCACCTCGACCACCTCGAGGCCGGTGATGCGCTCCACCGCGGAGATGACGTTCTCGCGCACGTCGTGCGCGACGTCCGTGATGGGCACCCCGTACTCGACGACGATGTCCAGGTCGATCGCCGTCTGCCGCTCGCCCACCTCGACCTTCACGCCGCGGCCGACGTTGGGGCGCCCGCCGGGCACCCGGTCGCGCACGGCGCCGATGGTGCGGGAAAGGCCGCCGCCCATGTCGAACACTCCGGGGATCTCGCGGGCCGCCATGCCGGCGATCTTCACGACCACGACATCGGCGATGGACGTCTTGCCGCGGGTCGCCGCCGGTTCGGCCGCGCCCGTACCGCCCGTGACGGTGGTGGCTCCGAGGGCGCTCTTGCGCGCCCCGCCGGTGAGGTCCTTCTCTCCGCCGACGGACACGGCTGCGTTCGAAACGTTCGAAGTGAGGTCCTGCGTCGCCATGGTGGCATCTCCTAGTAGTCGTCAGGGATTTCCCGGTGACCGTGCCGTCGGCCCGGGCCCCCGTGAGGGGCCCGTCTCCGGCTCTTCTCCTGCTCTGACCCGGCCGCAGTACGCCTGTTACGCGCCTCGCGGGAATTTCTTTGCCGGGCATGTAGCGTGCCGGGGCCGCGTAACGCGGAGGGTGCTTCGTGTGTCGTACGAGCACGATCGAAGTGAGAGGAGCCGCGTGTGCCGGGCGACCGGGGCGGAACAGCAGAGGAAGCGGACGCGTCCTTCAGACGTGAGGACGGGCTGCTCGCGGTGCGGGCGGCGGAGGGCGACGAGGAGGCCTTCGAAGCGCTGATGCACCGCCATGCGCCCGCGGCCCTGCGTTTGGCCACCCGCCTGCTCGGCAGCCGTCCGGAGGCGGAGGACGCCGTGCAGGAGTCCTTCGTCAGCGCCTGGCGCAAACTGCCGGAGTTCCGCGGTGACGCCCAGTTCGGTACGTGGATCTATCGCATCGTCACCAACCGCTGCCTGAACGTGCTGCGTTCCCGGCGGCCGGTCGTGGCCCTGGAGGGTCTGCCCGAGCCGCCCGCGCCGGAGCACGAGGTCTCGCCCGCGCGAGCCGCCGAGGCGCACGCCGCCGTGCAGGACCTGGCGCGGGTGATGGAGGGCCTCTCGCCGGAGCAGCGGGTGTGCTGGGTGCTGCGCGAGCTGGACGGGGCGTCGTACGAGTCCATCGCCGAGTCGGTCGGCATCAGCCCGGAGGCGGTCCGCGGCCGGGTCTTCAGAGCGCGGCGCTATCTGACGGAGGCGATGGCGGCATGGCGGTGAACGGGGAGACAGGGCCGGACGAGGAGACACCGGGCAACCAGACATTGGGCGACCAGACACCGGGCGACGAGCGGGAGGCGGGCTTCGAAGTGCTGCCGGATGACGAACTGCTGCCCTGCGGACGCAAGTTGTCGTATGTGTGGGAACAGTCCGAGGCGGGCGTGCCCGACGCCCACATCGAGAGCTGCCCGCACTGCGCGCAGGCCGCGGACGCCTTGCGGCACCTGGAGGGGATCGTCACACAGGCGCGCGAAGCGGCACCGCGCGAGCCGGACACCTCCGCGCTCACCGGCCGCGTCATGGATGTGGTGCGCCTGGAACTGCGGCCGGGCCGGACGCTGCCGCTGGGCGACGAGGACGAGGACGCGTGGATCGTGGAGGCCGCAGCGGCGAGAACCATCCGGGCGGCGGCCGAGTCCCTGCCGGGCGTGCGCGCGGGAAGCTGCCGTATCGATCCGCTGGCCCCGCAGGGCGCCGCGGCGCCTGCGGGACGCCTTGCGCGGGGCCCCGTCAGGGTGCGGATCGGGGTGCAGGTCCCTCTCACGTGGAACCTGCCGGAGGCCGCGGACCTGGTGCGCGGCCGGGTGATCGAAGCGGTGGACGGCGAGCTCGGCATGCGGATCGCGGGCGTCGACGTGACGATCACCGATGTCATCGACCCCGACAGCCCCGACAGCACGGAAGGGTGGCAGCAGTGAGTGACAGAGACATGTCCCGTGCGCTGGCGGACGCCGTCATGGAGGCGGTCCTGGACACCCCTCAAGTGGCCTTCCTGCGCCCCGGCCTCGTGGACCTCCTGCGGTCCTCGGCTCTGCTCGGGCGCGGACTGCCCGGTGCTCCCAAGGGCTCGGGCGGGGTGCAGGTGCGCAGGCAGCAGGGGTCCGCGGCCTGGAGCGTGGAGGTGCACGTCGTCCTGCACCGGGGGCGGCGGGCCCTGGACGTGACGCGGGAGGTGCGGTCGGCCGCGGCAGCCGCCGTCGGGCGGATGACCGGGGAGGCGGCCGAGGTGCGGGTCACCGTGACCGGCCTTGTCTGAGGCACCCCCGTGGCCGCGGCCTGCCCGTGTGGCGGGGGAGGGGGCTGACATTCAAGCTACTGATGAGTAAGGTCGCGGGACGAGGATCGGAGTTGTCATGACCCGCACGTTCACAGTGTCCCGCAGCATCCTGGTCGAGGCGTCGCCGCAGTCGGTGTACGAGCAGGTCAGCCAGCCCGCTCAGATGGGGCGGTGGAGCCCGGAGAACCTCGGCGCGACCGTGCCCGGCGACGGGGAGCCCGCCGCCGTCGGCCTGGTCTTCGAGGGGCACAACAAGCGCGGCCCGTTCCGCTGGACCACGCGCTGTACGGTGACCGAGGCCGATCCCGGCAAGCGCTTCGCCTTCCGGGTGCACGCGATCGGCCTCAAGCGCCCCCGCCTGCGGGCCCCGATCGCCACCTGGGAGTACCGCTTCGAGGACAGCGGCGGTGCCACGAAGGTGACCGAGACCTGGACGGACGACAGGCGCTCCTGGCCCACCTTCGTGGCCAACGCCTTCGACCGTGTCGCCACGGGCGGAAAGACCTTCGCGGTCTTCCAGGTGGGCAACATCGACCGGACGCTGAAGAAGCTCAAGCAGGAGTTCGAGACGGCGCGCTGACCTGGTCCCCGCCGGGCGGTCCGCTGATCGGGGCGATCGGGGTGTCGGCCGCGCGCACCCAGCGCGGCCCCTGAGGCCCGTACACCGCGCGCGGCTCGGGGAAGGCCGCGAGCAGCGCGAGGTAGACGACCGCCGCGACGGCCGCGCCCAGCGGGAGGCTGATGTCGGCGCCGTTCGCCAGATCGCCGAGCGGCCCGACGAACTGGCCGGGGATGTTGGTGAAGAGCACGCCGGTCACCGCTCCGGTCCACCAGGCCGACATGCCGCGCCAGTTCCAGCCGCGCGCGAACCAGTAGCGGCCGCCGTGCTGCCGGCGGGTGAAGACCTGCAGCGCCTCGGGGTCGTACCAGCCGCGCCGGGTGACGTAGCCGAGCATCATGACGATCATCCACGGCACGGTGCAGGTGATGATCATCGTGGCGAAGGTGGAGATCGCCTGGACCAGGTTGAAGCCGAAGCGGCCCACGAAGATGAACGTGATGGACAAGGCGCCGATCAGGACGGTGGCCTGGACGCGGCCGAGCCGCGGGAACACCGAGGAGAAGTCCAGGCCGGTGCCGTACAGCGCGGTCGTGCCGGTCGACATGCCGCCGATCAGCGCGATCAGGCAGACCGGCAGGAAGTACCAGCCGGGCGCGATCGCGAGCAGGCCTCCGACGAAGTTGGGGGCGGCCGGGTCGAGGTACTTCGGCGCTTGCTCCGCGATGATCGACGCGGTCGCCAGGCCGAAGCCGAAGGGCAGCACCGTGGCGACCTGCGAGAGGAAGGCCGCTCCCATCACCTTGCGGCGCGGGGTCGCGGCGGGGATGTAGCGCGCCCAGTCACCGAGGAAGGCGCCGAAGGAGACCGGGTTGGACAGGACGATCAGCGCGGCGCCGATGAAGGACGGCCAGAACAGGTCCTGCGTCGCCGGGTCGGCGTCCGGAGTGAAGATCCCGGCGTACGAGGGGTCGAAGTCCCCCGCGAAGGCGACGAGGCCGAGCACGAAGAGCAGTGTCGCCGCCACCACCGCGATCTTGTTGACGAGCAGCATGAAGCGGAATCCGTAGACGCACACGGCAAGGACGAGCGCGGCGAAGACGGCGTACGCGCAGCCGTAGGCCACGTCGCTCTCCGGCACGCCGAGCAGCCGGTGCGCGCCGCCGATGAGCGCGTCGCCCGAGCTCCACACCGAGAGCGAGAAGAACGCCACGGCGGTGAGCAGGGAGAGGAAGGAGCCGACGATCCTGCCGTGCACGCCCAGATGCGCCGAAGACGAGACGGCGTTGTTCGTGCCGTTGCGGGGCCCGAACACCGCCATCGGGGCAAGCAGCAGGGAGCCGACGAGCAGTCCGACAATCATCGCCGCGAGCCCCTGCCAGAAGGAGAGGCCGAAGAGGACCGGGAACGCGCCGAGCACACAGGTGGCGAACGTGTTGGCGCCGCCGAACGCGAGCCGGAACAGGTCGAGCGGACCGGCCGAGCGGTCAGCGTCCGGGATGCGTTCGACTCCGTGCGTCTCGATCTCGGTGACGGACGGCGATGACTCCATGGGCACAGGCAGCTCCCGGGGGACGGCAGCACCACGGCGTTCGAGGTGCTGTGCGGCAAACGCAGGGACCGTAAACGCCGTGCGCCCCGCTGCGCCAGTGCCCGATTCGCACTGCGCCCGGCGGGGTGGTGGATGATTCGCACATTCACCGCCGCGATCGCCCCGCCGTGCGCGATCGCCTTGCCGTCGAGGGGGAGACCGGTGACGCAGACCGAGGACACCGTTCGCCTGGTGCGCGAGACGCTCGGCGCGAACGTCGTCGGCGTCTATCTGTACGGCTCCGCCTCGCTCGGCGGCCTGCGCCCGCACAGCGACATCGATGTGTTCGCCGTCGTGGAACGGCCCTTGACGGCCGGGCAGCGCGGACGACTCGTCGAGGGGCTGCTCGGCCTGTCCGTCTGGCCGGCCGGGGGAGAGGAGGCGCGCCCCGTCGAGCTGACGATCGTGGTCCGGCGCGATGTCGTGCCCTGGACCTGTCCGCCGCGCCAGGAGTTCCAGTACGGGGAGTGGCTGCGCCAGGAGTACGAGCGGGGCCGGTTGCCGTCGCCGGTGCCCAGCCACGACCTGGCGCCCCTGATCACGATGGTGCTGCTCGCGGACACCCCGCTGGCCGGGCCGCCGCCGGGTGAGGTCCTTGCTCCCGTACCTCCGGGGGACCTTGCGCGTGCGATCGTCGCCGGGGTACCCGAACTGCTCGCGGAACTCGCGTCGGACACGCGCAACGTCGTCCTGACGCTGGCCCGGATCTGGATGACTCTGGCGACCGGCGCCATCACGTCCAAGGATGCCGCGGCCGACTGGGCGCTCACCCGGCTCCCGCAGGTCCACCGGCCCGTGCTCGCCCACGCGCGCGCCGTGTACGTCGCGGGGGAGGCGGGGGAGACAAAGGAGGGGGAGCGCTGGGCGGAGCTGTGGCCTCTGGTGGGGCCGTTTGCCGCGTATGTCGTCGGCGAGATCGAGGCTCTGGACGAGCCGAGTTCGGTCTGAGGTGCCCGGCAGGGTCTCTCAACTGGCGTTATCCGTCGACCTCTTGACGTGAATGCGTCACTCGGTATGGTCTAGTCCAACGGCGGGAGACATTCCGGAAAGCCGCAGCCCCAATCTGCCGGCGTGCCTCCTGGCCGCACATCCCCCCACCGCACGGCGGTCGGTCGCGCACGCGCCGGTCGCCCAAGGAGTGATCCCCCATGCGTCCTCGTGTACTTGCCGCGCTGACCGCGACCGCGTCCGTCGCCGCCCTCACCCTCCTGACCCTCGCGCCCAACGCCTCCGCCGAGAAGGCGGACAAGGCGGACAAGGCGGAGGTGAAGAGCGCGGCGGCGGCCGAATTCCCCGTCAGCGAGTCCCAGTTCAACCAGATGTTCCCGAACCGGAACTCCTTCTACACCTACAGCGGCCTGAAGGCGGCGCTCAGCGCCTACCCCGACTTCACCGGCACCGGCAGCGAGACCGTACGCAAGCAGGAGGCCGCCGCCTTCCTGGCCAACGTCAGTCACGAGACGGGCGGCCTGGTCCACGTCGTCGAGCAGAACACCGCCAACTACCCGCACTACTGCGACAGTTCCCAGCCGTACGGCTGCCCGGCGGGCAACGACAAGTACTACGGACGCGGCCCCATCCAGCTCAGCTGGAACTTCAATTACAAGGCCGCGGGCGACGCGCTGAACATCGACCTCCTGAACAACCCCGACCTCGTGCAGAACGACGCGGCCGTCGCGTGGAAGACCGGCCTGTGGTACTGGAACACGCAGAACGGTCCGGGGACGATGACGCCGCACAACGCCATGGTCAACGGCGCCGGATTCGGCGAGACGATCCGCAGCATCAACGGCAGCCTGGAGTGCGACGGGAAGAACCCCCAGCAGGTCCA
The DNA here is from genome assembly GCF_050270335.1 of Streptomyces sp. NPDC059900. Lineage (NCBI taxonomy): Bacteria > Bacillati > Actinomycetota > Actinomycetes > Kitasatosporales > Streptomycetaceae > Streptomyces > Streptomyces sp. NPDC059900. The sequence goes on along the minus strand of NZ_JBNNJZ010000121.1, from coordinate 6,134 downwards.
GAGCCGGATCAACAACTACACCCAGTTCACCGGGATCCTCGGCGTCGAGACGGGCGACAAGCTCAGCTGCTGAGTTCCGCCGGCACCGGTGTCGCCGCTCCCCCTCGCCCCGCCGTCTTCGACCCGGCGGGGCGAGGGGTGATTTTCGGCCAACATTAGTGCAGCGCTCAACGATCCGCCGAGGGGGTCTGGCTGGGTTCGTAGGTGATCAATAGCCTGTGGAGCATTGCTGTTTTCTGACCTAGGAGCTCCATGTCCACCGCGCAGCAGGTCCCCGACATCCTCTCGCCCGAGTTCGCCAAGGATCCGTATCCCGCCTACCGGGTGATGCGCGAGAACGCGCCGCTCTACTGGCACGAGGCCACCCAGAGCTGGATCGTCTCGCGGTACGAGGATGTCGAGCGCGTCTTCAAGGACAAGAGCTCGCAGTTCACCACCGACAACTACGACTGGCAGATCGAGCCCGTACACGGCAAGACGATCCTCCAGCTCAGCGGCCGGGAGCACTCCGTGCGCCGCGCGCTCGTGGCACCGGCGTTCCGCGGCAGGGAGCTCCAGGACAAGTTCCTGCCCGTCATCGAGCGCAACTCCCGCGAACTCATCGACACTTTCCGGCACACCGGCAGCGTGGATCTGGTCGCGGACTACGCCACCCGCTTCCCCGTCAACGTCATCGCCGACATGCTCGGCCTGGACAAGTCCGACCACGCGCGCTTCCACGGCTGGTACACCACCGTCATAGCCTTCCTCGGCAACCTGTCCGGCGACGCCGAGGTCGCGGCGGCCGGTGAACGCACCCGGGTCGAGTTCGCCGAGTACATGATCCCGATCATCCGCGAGCGCCGGGACAACCCGGGAGACGACCTGCTCTCCGCGCTGTGCGCCGCCGAGGTGGACGGCGTACGGATGAGCGACGAGGACATCAAGGCCTTCTGCAGCCTGCTGCTCGCGGCGGGCGGCGAGACCACCGACAAGGCGATCGCCAGCATCTTCGCCAACCTCCTGATGCACCCCGAGCAGCTCGAAGCCGTCCGGCAGGACCGCTCCCTGATCGCCCGCGCCTTCGCCGAGACCCTGCGCCACACGCCGCCCGTCCACATGATCATGCGGCAGTCGGCGACCGACGTGGAGGTCACCGGCGGCACCATCCCCGCGGGCGCCACCGTCACCTGCCTGATCGGCTCGGCCAACCGTGACGAGAAGCGCTACAGCGACCCGGACCGCTTCGACATCTTCCGGGACGACCTGACCACGACGACCGCGTTCTCCGCCGCCGCCGACCACCTCGCCTTCGCCCTGGGCCGGCACTTCTGCGTCGGCGCGCTGCTTGCCAAGGCCGAGGTGGAGATCGGCGTCGACCAGCTCCTGGACGCGATGCCCGACGTGCGGCTCGCCAAGGGCTTCGACCCGGTCGAGCAGGGCGTGTTCACCCGCGGACCGCAGTCGCTGCCGGTGGAGTTCACCCCCGTCTCCGGCTGACCTCACCGGGGGCGCCGCCCAAGGGGGCGCCCCCGGCGCCGTGTCAGTGCGCCACGGGCGTGAACTGCACCGGCAGCGACGCGAGGCCCCGCATCCAGATGGACGGGCGCCAGGTCAACTCGTGCGGCTCCACCGCCAGAACGAGGTCGGGCAGCCGCTCCAGGAGCGTCTCGACCGCGGTCCTCGCGATGACGTCGGCGAGCAGCGGAGCCGGGTAGGGGCAGCGGTGCTCGCCGTGGCTGAAGGAGAGATGCGCGGAGTTCTCCGGGCCGACGTGCGACTCCGGCCAGATCTGCGGGTCGGTGTTGGCCGCGGCGAGGCCGAGCACCAGGCAGTCGCCCGCGCGGATCTGCCGCCCGCCGAGCTGCGTGTCGCGCACCGCCCAGCGGCCGATGAAGTTCTGGGTCGGGGTGTCGAGCCACAGCACCTCGTTGAGCGCCTCGCCCACGCTCAGGCGCCCGCCGGACACGTTCAGGGCGAACCGCTCGTCGGTCAGCATCAACCGCAGCGTGTTGCAGATCCAGTTGGCCGTCGGCTGCTGCGCCGCCGCGATCACCGAGATCAGGTCCTGGACGATCTCCTCGTCGGTGAGGCCCGCCGGGTGCTGGAGCATCCGCGAGGTGATGTCCGCACCCGGCTTCTCCCGCTTCTCCTTGACCAGGAGCTGGATCCGCTCCCCGACGCGCGTGTACGCCGCCACGGGGTCGTCGCCCTCGTGCGCGTCCAGGGAGATCCGCAGGTCGTCCACGAGCTGCTGCGTGTCCGTGCTCGCGTCGGGCATGCCGCACATCTGCACCGCGGCGATCATGGGCAACGCGACCGGCCACCCGTCCTTCGTGATGTCGAACTCGTTCGCGGACCAGACCCTGGCCCAGATCGAGCTGTTCACCAAGCAGGAGGAGTACCCGACCGACGTCTACGTCCTGCCCAAGCACCTGGACGAGAAGGTCGCCCGCCTCCACCTGGACTCGCTCGGCGTCAAGCTCACGACGCTGCGCCCCGAGCAGGCCGCGTACATCGGCGTAGAGGTAGAGGGCCCGTACAAGCCCGACCACTACCGCTACTGAGCCACCCGCCGGCCCACATCCCGGCACACGCTCGACCGCAGGCCCCCGCCCTCCCGGCGGGGGCCTGCGCCCGTGGGCGGCACGAACGGCTTCCGGACTCCCACCTACTCCGGGACAACCAGTCCGCGTTCGCGAAGCTGCGCGAGACAGACCTGAAGGCAGGCGTCCACCGGGACGGCATCAGTCCGGACCAGAAGGCCGTCGTGAAAGGGCGCCCCGCTCGCGATGAACGTCCATCGCCTCCCGCCCTCGCGCATCCGCTCGGCATCGGCCTTGAACACCACCGTGACCCCTTGGTCCGCCAACGCTTCCATGACGCGCACCACATCCACCGCCGGTCTCCTTCCGCCGCCCGTCGCGCACAGCCTGCGCAGGCTCCCCGCAGCCGACGGACCGGAATCACGGCTGACCTACCGTTAAGTGGCGACCGGGCCGAGAAACCCTCCCCGCGGCCAGCGGGTCACGGCCCACAGTCCACCGACAGCAGCCCTTCCGGCCCAGCACCGCCCCACAGCCGCCCCCGGCCGCGGGACGAGAATCCGCCCACGCCTACGAGGACCGAGACCCATGCCCCGCGGCCACTATTCGCTTCACGACCCGCACGACCACACCCCCCTCGGTGAGGAACACTTCCACTGCGCCCCCGGCCCCTCCGGCTGGCGCTACGTCTCCCAGCGGAACGCACCCTCGGGCGAACCCACCGGCTCCGTCGACCTCGCCCTCGACGAACTCGGCCGCCCGATCCGCCTCGAACTCCACGCGGGGGACTGGCAGATCCGCGCCGCCGCGATCGACGGCGTCACCTGGGTCCGCACCGACCCCACCGGCACCCACGCCACGGAAGACAACGCCCCCGCCCACGCCTTCACCGGCACATCCCCCGCATTCCTCGTCGCGACCACACGCTTGCTGCGCCTCACCCCCGCTTCCCCCGCGACCCGCGTCCGCCTCGTCGCCTTCACCGACCCGGTCCTCGCCCCCCGCACCCTCGACCAGTCCTGGGCCTTGCTCAAAAGCGAAGCACACGCCACTGACAACGGCCCGCTGATCGTGGACGAATACCAGGTCACAGCCCTGGACACCGGCGAGCAGCACGCCATCCACATCTCCGGCGACGTCGTCCTCTCCGCCCCCGGCATCGAGCTCGAAAACCTCGAATCCCCGCCCTCGACCTTCGCCTGACGCCGGCGCCGGCCCCGCAGACCTACGCGGGCGGCACGAACCCGGTGCCAGGAGACCCGGCCTCCGCACCGTCCTGCTCAACCCGCTCGACGACCGGCGCCACCTCACGCGGCTCCCGCCCGGCCTCAGGCGCAACGGGCCCCGCCGAATAGGCCGGGTAAGCCGGAGAAGCGGGAGGAGAGACAGGCGCCGCAGGCACACCCCCGCCCGGATATCCCACGGGCGCCGCCCCGTGCCCACCACCGAACGCCCGCCGAGCGTCCCGCGCCTGCCGCTCCTGCACGACCGCCGCCAGATACGCGGCGGGCGGCACACCCTGCGGAGCCGGCGCCCCCGTACGCTCCGCGAGATCCCCGGCAAGCCGCTCCGCCATCGCCCAGCCGACCTGCGGATCCAACTGCCCCATCCGCGTCAGGTACTGCCGGATGGCCAGCCAGAGCCCCTCGGGCACCCCGGACAGATCGAGCCCGGAGAACCGCCCCGCAAGCCAGGGCGGCGGCGGGGGAATGAAAGCCGTCTGCCCGGTGGGCACCCGTTCCCGCACGACGAGCGTCCCCGCGAACACATCCCCGAGCCGCCGCCCCCGCGCAGACACCAGCGAGGCGATGCACGCGACGACACCGAACGTCAGCAGAATCTCGACGACCCCCACCGCACCCCGCACCAACGCGTGCCGGAAACGAATCGGCCCCCCGTCGTCCCGCACCACCCGCAGCCCGCACGCCATCTTGCCCAGCGACCTCCCGTGGCTGAGCGTCTCCACCGCGATCGGCCCACCGACCAGGATCAGTACGAAGCTGGCGACAGCCACTGCCGCGGCCGCAGCGTCGTCCAAGGAGGACGTAGAAGCCACGATCCCGATGGTCACCCCCAGGTAGACCGCCCAGATGACCACCAAGTCGATCAGTACGGCCAGCCCCCGGCTCGGCAGCTTCGCCGGACGCAGCTCGAGCGCCACCGCCTCGCCCGTCACAAGCTCACTCACGCCAGCCGCCCTTCCCTGCCCTGCCCTCGGAACCGCCAGTCTGCCAAGCTGAGGCAGCATCGTGCCGCAGTACGAGGAGCAGCCACCTGATGGACCTCGACGTCTTCGTCTCCGCCCACCGAGCCGAGTGGGACCGACTCGACGCCTTGCTGCGCCGCCAGCGCCGCCTCAACGGAGCCGAGACCGACGAACTCGTCGCCCTCTACCAACGCACGGCCACCCACCTCTCGCTGATCCAGTCCAGCGCCCCGGACCCGCAGCTCACCGGCCGTCTCACGCGCCTGGTGGCACGCGCGCGTAGTGCGGTGACAGGAACCCGCCGCGCTTCCTGGCGCGACGCCACACACTTCCTGACCCACGGTTTCCCGGCAGCGGTCTACCGCTCCCGTCACTGGTGGGTCCCCACCGCCCTGCTCTCGACGCTCCTCGCGGTCATCATCGGCTGGTGGATCGCCACGCACCCCGAGGTCCAGTCCTCCATCGCGGCCCCCGGCGATCTGCGCGAGCTCACCCGCCCCGGCGGCGAGTACGAGACGTACTACTCGAGCCACCCGGCTGCATCGTTCGCCGCCCAGGTGTGGACGAACAACGCTCAAGCAGCGGCGATGTGCCTGGTCCTGGGCGCCTTCCTCTGCTTCCCCGTCATCTGGATCCTCTTCCAGAACATGCTGAACGTGGGCGTGGGCATCGGCTTGATGTCGTCCGCCGACCGCCTCGACACCTTCCTGGGCCTGATCCTCCCGCACGGCCTCCTCGAACTGACCGCGGTCTTCGTGGCCGCCGGCACGGGCCTGCGCCTCGGCTGGACCCTCATCGATCCGGGCCCGCGCTCACGCCGAACAGCTCTCGCGGAGGAGGGCAGAGCAGCTCTGGGAATGGCGGTGGGCCTCGCCCTGGTCCTGTTCGTCTCCGGCGCCATCGAAGGCTTCGTCACCCCCTCAGGCCTCCCGACCTGGGCCCGCATCAGCATCGGCATCGCCGCTGAACTGGCCTTCCTCGCCTACGTCTACGTCCTGGGCGGCAGGGCAGCACGCGCCGGTGCCACGGGCGACCTGGACCCCGCGGAGCGCAGCGCCACGGTCCCCACCGCAGCGTGATGTGCGTCGGCCCCTGCTGACCTGCTAGTGTCCTCGACGCCCCGGAAAAACCGTTGACACGGAAGGACCGGGGAGGTAGATTCGAACAGTTGCCTAGAGCTGGACAAGTCCAGCGGCGGCAGTTAGCATTTGCCTGCTTCTTGATTCTCATAAGCCAAGAAGCCACTCCCGATAAATCGGAAACATCAGGCCGGTAAGACCGCCCGAAAACTTCTGATAAAGTCGGAACCGCCGGAAAGGGAAACGCGAAAGCCGAAAGGCCGGAGCGGGAACCGGAAAGGCACCGAGGAAATCGGACACGAAAGAGTCTGATAGAGTCGGAAA
>NZ_JBNNJZ010000120.1:17057-18960 GCF_050270335.1 Streptomyces sp. NPDC059900 | reverse complement strand
CGCGGCCCTGGCGGCCGTGCCCTCGCTGCCCTGGGCATGGGCGGTCTGTGCGGCGGCGGGCCTGGCCGAAGGCCCGCTCTTCACGGCGACGCTGATGCTCCGTCAGCGCGTGTCGCCGCCGGAGCGGCTGGGCCAGGTCAACACCACCGGCGGCAGCCTGAAGATCGGTGCGTCGGCGGGCGGCGCGGCGCTGACCGGGGTGTTCGCGGGCACACTCGGAGCGGACGGGATGATGCTGGGCATCGCCGCGTGCCAGTTGGCGGGGGCGGTCCTGTGGCGCGTGCTGCGGCGGCTTCCCGCATCCGGGGCGACGGCTTCCCGCATCACGTCCTGAACCGGGGCGGCGGCGGTGGCGGGCCCCGGTTCAGGACGCGGCGGGGTGACTCAGCGGTCCCTTCGCCGCGGGGTCCAGTCGGCGAGATAGGCGGCGCGCGTCGCGGACGCGGCCTGCGCGCGGGTGAGCCGGGGGCGGTTCTCCGGGACCGTGACGGCCGCTCCCGGACCCGTGTTGCGGTACTCGGCGAACCGCTGCTCCTGCCAGGGGTAGGCGTCACGCATGTTTGCGTACGGGGCCACCGCGTCGATGCCGCGCCCCAGATGGGTGTCGCGCACCGTCAGCATGGGGCGGGCCGTGGTGTCCGAGCTGGGCACCCAGGGGCGGGCCAGCTTGTAGTACGCGTCGGGGGCGCCGCTCGTCACCCGGCTGCGGTTGACCAGGTAGCCGCGCGGATTGGCGACGGCGGTGGACGGCGCGAAGACGAAGCCGTACGGCGCAGCCGCGAGGTCTTCGCGGGTGAGCGTGTGGAAGCGGCAGTGCTCGAAGACCGCGGTGGCCCGCCCGAAGACGAAGTCGACGTCCCCCTCCGCATAGCAGTCGCGGAAGTACTGCCGGGCGAAGGTACTCAGGTCCGCGGTGTCGGCGTAGAGCGTGTCCTGGTGGCCCAGGAACCGGCAGCCGAAGAACGCCGAGCGGTCGCCCGTCACTTTGAGGGCGACGGCCTGGGTCCCGGTGTAGTCGGGGTGGTCGGCGCGCAGCCAGTCGTTGGCGAACGTGACGGCGTGGGCGGTGAATCCGGCGGCGCGCACGGTCGTGGTGGCCGAGCCGCCGGTGCCGTAGGTGCCCGAGCCGTCGGGCTTCGGGGTGCCCGCGGCGTTGTCGTACACGATGACCGTGTCGCGCGGGTCGCCGCTCGCGCCGATGAGCGTGAGCCCGGCGCTCGCCTCGTGCACGGTCACCGTCTCGCGGTAGGTGCCCGGCGCGAGGACCAGGGTGAAGCCAGGGCCGGACGCGGCGTCCACGGCCGCCTGGACGGTGGTGTGGTCGCCGCCGCCCGCCGGATCGACGTACAGCGTCCGGCGGTCCGGGCGCGGCCCGGCGGCGCGGGCGGGGACGGTCGTGCCGAAGGCCAGGGCGGCTGCGGCGCCGGCGCCCGTGGTGAGGAGCCTGCGTCGGCCGGGGGTTGCAGGGGAGTAGTGCGAGGGCATGGCTGATCCTTCGCTGTGCGGCTCGGTTTCGCTGTGCGGCTCGGGTCGGGAATGCGGGGCGGGAGGGGGATCAGCGGCGCTTGCCCGCGCCGGCCTCGCGCGCGAGCAGCTTCGGCAGCTTGCGCGGGTCGTCCACCCGCGTCCGCAGGGTCGGCGTCCAGCCCGCGTCCGACCGCAGGGTCTCCTCGGGCAGTTCCGCGTTGTGCACGGCGATGAGATCCACGCGCCTGCCGTTGACGTAGTTGGCGTCGGCGGTGACCGGCGCGTCCTTCCACTTCTTGAGGATCTTCGCGGCGCTGACCCCCGCCGGCAGCGTGAACGCGTTCTTCTGCGCGACGAGTTGTGACTCCTGGCCGATGCCGAAGGAGTACTGATAGCCGCCCGCGGGGACCACGTAGTGGTTGTTGTACGTGTCGAC
>NZ_JBNNJZ010000120.1:0-17047 GCF_050270335.1 Streptomyces sp. NPDC059900 | reverse complement strand
GACCTGCCCGAAGCGGACACGCGGCGCGCGCTCGACGATGTCCCGGAAGACGTTGTGGTGCAGGGTCACCCGCAGCTTGCCGCGGTCCGTGTCGCCCGCGCTGTCACTGTTGCCGATCATCAGCGTCTTGTCGTGGTCGGCGAAGACGTTCCAGGAGGCGGTGACCAGGTCGGCGCCGCGCACGACGTCCAGCTCGCCGTCGTGCTGCTGGTAGACCTCGCCGTAGTAGGACGGCAGCGAACTGTCGGGGTGCTCGCCGTCGGTGAACGTGTTGTGGTCGACCCACACATGCCTCGAGCCGTACACGACCATGCTGTCGTACTCGGAGTTCCAGGCACCCGTGTCGCCGTCCGTGGGATCCCACTGCGGGAAGCAGTCGAGCGGGCTCTCCAGGGTGAGGTTGCGGACGACGACGTTGTCCACGCCCTGGATCTGCAGGCTGCCGCCGACGATCCCCGCGTCCTTGCCGACGCCCACGATGGTCGTGTCGGCGGGCACGTACGCCTTGATCGCAGCGGCCTGCCGGGTCGCCGACGCCGCCCGCAGATCCTCCTGTGCGCCGCTGACCGGGGTGTCGTATCCCCACACCGCGGGGTCGTAGTCGGCCAGGTACCGCTCGAAGTCGTAGCCCTCGGCCTCGAAGGCGGCGCAGCCCTGGGCCGTGGCGTTGAGGGTGCCCTTGACCTTGATGATCCGGGGAGCGCCCGCGTCGTCCGCCAGCGCGGCCCGCAGCTCCTGCCAGGTGGTGACCGTGTAGGTGTGCGCGGCATCCGCTCCCGCGCCGCCGGTGGTCCCGCCCTCGGCGGACGCCCAGCCGTCGCCGCGCGGCAGCACGTCGTGGGTACCCGCGGCCGAGGCCGGTGCGCTCGTGACGGCCACGACCAGGGCGGTGCATCCCGCGAGCAGGGTGAGAGATCTGCGTACGGCGGTTGTGCGTACAGGCATGTTCGTCCTCACGATTGTGTCGGCTCTGTCGGCCAGGTGATCCAGGAGTCGGGTATCGCGTCGTCGAGCCGCCGCACGTCCCGCGGTGCGAGCACCCCGCGGTGCAGCAGCTCGCCCGCCACCAGACGGGCCACGGCGATCGCGCCCGGCGGATTGAAGTGCGTGTTGTCCTGCTCGGCGGCGGTCCAGTTGAAGTACGCCTTGGTCTCCTCGGCGCCGAGCTTCTGCCACAGGGCGAGGGACAGGGCCTGCACGTCGAGCAGCGGCACGTCCTCGGCGCCGGCGAGCGCCCGCATGGCCGCCGGGTAGTCGCCGTGGGTGGGCAGCGCGGTGCCGCCCGCGTCGAACTTCCTGCGCTCGACGGCCGTGGCGAGCACCGGCCGGGCGCCACGGGAGCGTGCGCCGTCGACGTACCGCATCAAGTACTCCTGGTAGGTGGACCAGGGTTCGGTGTAGCGCGCCGGGTCGGCGCTCTTCTCGTCGTTGTGCGCGAACTGCACGAGGAGGAGGTCGCCGGGCCGGATCGCCTCCAGGATCACGGCGAGGCGGCCCTCGTCGGCGAAGCTCTTCGAACTCCGGCCGTTCACCGCGTGGTTGGCGACCTTCAGGCGGCGGCCGTGGAGGAAGAAGGGCAGCGGCATGCCCCAGCCGGTCTCGGGCGCCGCGTCGGCGTACTTCTGCGCGGCGGTGGAGTCCCCCGCGATGTAGAGGGTGCTCGCGCGCGTCGCACCGCTCGGCCGGGCGAATGCCGCCGGGGCCGCGGCCACCGCGAGCGGAAGGCTCGCGAGGGCCGCGACCGCACGGCGTCGTCCGACGCCGTGCGCGGGGCGCGATGTCACTTGCTCTGGTCTTTCCACTCGGCCTGGGCCTTGTTGAGCTGCTCGGCGAGCGTGTCGAGGAAGTCCTTCGCGGACATCTTGCCCAGCAGGACCTTCTGGTAGTTCGGCTCGTTGTCGGCCTTGCTGATGGTGTTCCAGTCGGGCAGGTAGTACGGCAGCTGCACGACCTTCAGGGAGCCGTCGTTGAGCGCGGCGGCGGCCAGCTTGGTGGGCTCGGCCTCGTTCACCCAGGCGTCCTTGGAGGCCGCGGTGTTGGCGGGGATGGCGCCCGCCGACTTGTTCCACTTGCTGTTGGACTCGTGCGAGGCCGCGAACTCGATGAACTTCCAGGCGGCGGCCTTCTTCTTGCTCGACTTGAACAGGCCGAGCCCGTCGACCGGGTTGGAGACCTGGACCCGTACGCCCGCGTCGGTCGTCGGGTTGGGCAGGCCGCGGAACTTGCCCTCGCCCAGCGCCTTCACGTGGTCGGTGTAGGAGCCGAGGTTGTGGCTGAGCATGCCGATCTGGCCCGTGTCCCACTGGGCGTTCATCTTCTTGAAGTCGTTGTTGACGTCGGCCGCGGGGGTGTTGTTCTTGTACAGCGCCACGTACTTCTTCAGTGCCGCGACGTTCTTCGGGTCGTTGACGGTGGTCTTGTCGCCGTCCCAGAACGAACCGATGCCGGACTGGCCGTACGCCGCGTCCAGCGCCTGGGCGATGGAGCCCTCGCCGCCGCGGATGGTGTACCCGAACTTGTTGTCGCCCTTGGCGGTGAGCTTCTTGGCCGCCTCGTAGAACTTGCTCCAGCTGGTGGGCGCGTCAAGGCCCGCTTCCTTGAACAGGTCGGTGCGGTAGTAGAGAACGCCGTTGCTCGCCGACGTCGGCACGGTGAACAGGCGGTTGCCGCCGCCCGCCGCCCGGACGCTGTCGATCATGCCGGGGTTCAGCTCGCCCTCCAGGGAGCTCCCGCTCAGCCGGTCGTCCAGCGGCTCCAGGGCGTCCTGCGCGGAGATACCGGCGAGCATCGCGGCGCCGACACCGCCGACGTCGGGCAGGCCGCCGCCCTGGATGGCGGTGTCGTACTTGGACTGGACGCTCTCGGCGGGGATCGGCACGTACTTGACGTGGATGTCCGGGTTCTTCGCCTCGAAGTCCTTGATGATCTCCTTCCAGACGTCGGTGCGGACACCGCCGTTGTTGTCCCAGAAGGTGATCTCGCCCTTCCCGGAACCCTCCTTGCCCTTGTCCCCGCCCGCCCCGCTGCCGTCGTCGCCGCAGGCGGTGGCGGTCAGCGCGAACGCGGCGGTGAAGGCGACGGCGGCCACCGCGCGACGGCTTCTGCTTCTGTTTCCGCTTCTGTTTCCACGGATGGTGATGTTCATGGTCGGCTCTCTTCTTCGGATAGGAGGGTGTGCGTGGGTACGGGTACGAGCGGGGTGATGCGAAAGCGGGTGAACAGGGCTGTCCCGGCCCCGTCGCGGCCCGCGGGCGCCGTGGCGAACAGGCCGAGCAGGGCGCCCACCCACCGCCACGGCGAGGCGGCGAAGACCTGGCCCGAGGGCCGGAACCCGTCGCCGGTGTCGGCCGAGAATCTGCAGCGGGCGCCGTCCGTGACGTCGATCCGCAGGCGCGCGGTGCCGTCGGGGGCGGGCCGCGGATACTCGGCGTCGCGCTCTTGCTCGGCGACGGACTCGGCGAACCGGTGGACCAGGCGGACCGCCCCGTCACCGTCGCGTTCCAGGCCGATCCAGTTGAAGGCGTCGCCGAGCACGGCCAGCCCGGCCCTGGCATCGGCCGAGGTCGCGTCGAGCCGCAGGCCGACCTCGACGGTGCCCGGCGCGAGCGGCAGGCGCTGGGTGAGGACGTGCGGCAGGCGGCGCAGGTCGTGGGCGTCGGCGGACCGTACGCAGGCCAGGCGCAGACCGTCAGCGCCGTGCGAGGTCGCCCAGCCGGCCCGGGGGTTGGCGGACCACTGCCACTGGCGGCCGTGGCGCCCGCCGGGAAAGTCGTCGTCGGCGGCGGGCGCGGACGCGGGCTGCGGGGGCAGGTCCGGCTTCCGGTGTACGGCGACGGGGGCGCCGTCGTCCCCGATCACCGGCCAGCCGTCCGTGTCCCAGCGCAGCGGCTGGAGGTGGACGACCCGGCCGTAGGCGCCGCGCTGCTGGAAGTGCAGGAACCAGTCCTCGCCGGCCGGGGTGCGCACCCAGCCGCCCTGGTGCGGGCCGTTGGTGCCGGTGCCGCCCTCCTCCAGGACGATCCGCTGCTCGTAGGGGCCGTGGAAGGTCCGCGAACGGAAGGCGCCCTGCCAGCCGGTCTCCACCCCGCCGGCGGGAGCGAAGATCCAGAACCAGCCGTCGTGGCGGTAGAGCTTGGGGCCTTCGAGGGTGAACCAGCCGGGGATCAGGTCGGCGTCGATCAACACCTGCCCGTCGTCGAGGAGTTCGCGGCCGTCGGGGCTCATACGATGACCGGTCAGCCGGTTCTTGACGCCGGAGCGCGACTTGGCCCAGGCGTGCACGAGATAGGCCTCGCCGCTCTCCTCGTCCCACAGCGGGCAGGCGTCGATCAGGCCTTTGCCTGCCTTGACGAGGTGCGGGGCGCTCCAAGGCCCGCGGATGTCGGGAGAGTTGACTTGGAACACACCGTGGTCGGGGTCGCCCCAGAAGATCCAGAACCGGTCGTCGTGGTGCCGGATCGAAGGTGCCCACACCCCGCAGTCGTGCCGCGGCGCGGCGAACGACTCGGCGGGCTCCAGGCGGTCGATGGCGTGCCCGATCAGGGTCCAGTTCACCAGGTCGCGGGAGTGCAGGAGCGGCAGCCCCGGCGCGCGCCCGAAGCTGGATGCGGTGAGGTAGAAGTCGTCGCCGACCCGCACGACGTCGGGGTCGGACCAGTCGGCGGCGAGCACGGGGTTGCGGTAGGTGCCGTCACCGAGGTCCCCCGGCGTGCTGTGGCCGTCCGTGCGGGGCGCGCTCACGCGGTCACCGCCTTGCGGACGAGCGCCGCGCACTCGGCACGGCCCGGGCGGCCGTCGCAGACGACGGTGACGACACGGCGTACGACGGTCTCGCCCGGGCCGATCGGCAGGCGCCGCGAGTGCGCGAGCGAGGAGCCGACGCCCGGATACTCCGCGGTGCGCACGAACCACGGGTCGCTCCGCGTGCCGGGCGTCGCCCCGGCGAAGACGAGGGTCCAGCCCTGGCCCGTGAGCGCCAGCCAGTCGGCGGTGGAGCCGTGGACGGCGGCCTCGCCGTCGGCGTCCGCGGTGAACACGTCCGGCGCCCGGCTCTCCTTGGGGGCGCGCCAGAAGAAGCCTCCGTAGGCGGCGCCGGGGCGGCCGTTGGTGGCGGGGCTGCCGATCGAGATCTCCGTGCCGGCGGGATTGGTGAGGGAGAAGGTGAAGTCGAGGGCCCAGGCGGACGTGCTCAGGGGTGTGACGGCGACGGTGCGCCGCTCGTGCAGCAGCTCGCGCTCCCCGTCGAGCCAGCCGATCTCCTCGACGAAGCCGTCCGGGTCGCACAGCTTGAACTCCAGGTGGCGCTGCTCGCCGTGGTTGTCGAGCTCGGTCGGCCCCTGGTCGCGGACGTAGGTGCGTCCGCCCCAGAAGTTGCGGCCCGCGGCGTCGGGCACGGCGACGCCCACGCCGAGGTGGTGCGGGTGGTCGGCGGGGCCGGACTCGGTGACGGGCAGGCCGCCGAAGGTGCGGACGGGGTGGAGGTAGGGGCGGGGCGCGAGCCGCGGGGCGGCCGGGGGGTGGATGACGTACCGGCCGACGGGGCGGCCCGAGCAGCGCAGCATGAGCGCTGTGTCGGTCGCGGTTCTGTTCATGGCGTTCTCACCTCGGTGGGGTCTCGGCGGTGGGGGAGCGGGAGGCGGAGGGGGCGGCGGGGACCCGGGCGCCGGGGGAGCCGGGCGCGGACCCGGACGGCTCGCCGGGCAGCGCCCAGAACGTGCCGAGCTCCGCGTAACCGCACAGCGTGTCGGCGCTCGCCGAGACGAGCCCGTCGATGCCGTGCACGACCCGGCGCCGTACGCCTTCGTGCTCGCCGGGCACCGAACGCCAGGCCTCGGCCGGCAGGGGATGCGGGTCGGGCGCGGTGCGTACCGCTTCGACGACCTTCATGAAGGCGCCCGTCGACGCGGGCGGGACCAGCAGTCCGGCGCGGCCCGCGAGATGGTCGACGAGGTTTTCCAGGAGGTCCGTCCGCCCGTGCAGGACCTCCTCGGGCCCGTGCCCGGCGCGCTGGACGAGCACCCGGTCCTGCTTGTACCAGAAGGTGATGCGGCCCCGGCTGCCGTGCGCGATGACGTACGGCTCGTCGGGACGCTCGGCGCACAGGGTCGCGGCGACACTGATGCGGCCGCCGCGCGCGGTGGTGATGCCCGTGAAGGAGGTGTCGTCGGACTCGATGGCGTTGGCGCGGAACAGCTCCGTGTCGACCCGCGTGACGTCATCGGCCCGGGTGGATCCGGCGACGGCCAGGGCGGTGGCGACGGCGTGGGCGAGGGGGTTGGTCAGGACCCCGTCCACGACGTCCGTGCCGTTCATCCGGCGCCGCCCCGCCCAGGGCGCGCGCCGGTAGTACGCCTCGTCACGTGCCCAGGCCCCCGCCGCGCCCACCCCCGTCGGCTCACCGATCGCTCCTTCGGCGATCAGGGCGCGGATGGCGGGCACGGCGTGCGAGCCCAGGGACTGGAAGCCGACCTGGCAGGCCACGCCCGCGGCGTCCACCGCGTCGGTGATCCGCCGGAAGTCGGCGTACGAGGGGGCGGGCGGTTTCTCCAGGAGCAGGTGCACGCCCCGCGCGGCGGCGGCGACCGCCAGGTCCGCGTGGGTGGGGATGGGCGTGCAGATGACGGCGACGGCGGCTTCGGTGGCGTCGAGCAGCGCGGCGAAGTCCGGGGACTGCGCGGGCTCACCGAGGCCTTCGAGCTCGGCGCCGGTCAGCGGGTCGAGCTCGCAGATCCCCACGAGCCTTACGAGACCGGCCTGTTGGAGGCGCCGGATGTTCTCCAGGTGCCATCTGCCGTGCCCGCGCGCCCCGGCGAGGACGAGCGGCAGCGGGGTGCGGGGCGTGCTCGGTGCCGGGGCGGTGCTCATCCCTTCACCGCCCCGGCGCTGAACCCGGTGACCAGCCACTTCTGGATGAAGGCGAAGACGATCACGACGGGCAGGGCGGCGATGACGCCTCCCGCGGCGAGCGCCCCGAGGTCGACGCTGTCGGCGCCCATCAGGGTGGCGAGGCCGACCGGGATCGTCTGCTTGTCCTGGTTGGAGAGGAACATCAGGGCGAACAGGAAGTGGTTCCAGCTGTGCACGAAGGCGAAGGAGCCGACCGCGATCAGGCCCGGCCGCAGCAGCGGCAGGACCACGGCGCAGAAGGCGCGGAAGCGCCCGCAGCCGTCGACCCAGGCGGCCTCCTCCAGGGAGTACGGCACGTTCTTGATGAACCCGCTGATCAGGATCATGGACAGCGGGAGCTGGAAGACGGCCTCGGCGATGATGACGCTGCCGAGGGAGTTGATCATCTGGAGGTTGGCGAAGATCTGGAAGAGCGGCACCAGCATCAGCGCGCCGGGAATGAACTGCGAGCAGAGCAGCGCCAGCATGAAGCCGCGCTTGATCTTGAAGTCGAAGCGGGCCAGGGCGTAACCGCCCGCGAGGGCGACGAGCGTGGTCATCAGCATCGACAGGAGGCCGACGATGACGCTGTTCTGGAAGAAGAGCGCGAAGCTGCGCTCGGTCCACACCTTGTCGAAGTGCTCGAACGTGATCGGCCAGGGCAGCAGCGAGGTCGAGCCCGCCGGGCGGATCGCGAACAGCAGCATCCAGTAGAAGGGGATGAGGGTGAACAGGAGGTACAGGCCGAGCGGGACGTAGATCTGCCAGCGGGGGGCCTCGTCCCAGGGGCGCCGGCGGCGTGTGCGCGGGCTGCCCGTGCGGGGCCCGGCGGGTGCGGTGGGTTCCGCCGCGGCGGCTGCCCTGTCCAGGTGCTGTGTGGTGCTCACTTGTCCTGCCCTCCGAACTTGCTCAGCCGCAGATAGACCATCGAGCAGAAGAGGAGGATCACGAACGCGATCGAGGTCAGCGCGGAGGCGTACCCGAAGTCGTGCGAGTCGACGGCGATGGACGCGATGCGCAGCGGCAGGGTGGTCGTCTCACCCGCGGGTCCGCCGCCGGTGAGGGTGTAGAGCAGGTCGACGTTGTTGAACTCCCAGACCGCGCGCAGCAGCGTGGAGAGGATGATCGCGTCCTTCAGGTGCGGCAGCGTGATGTGGAAGAACTGCCGGAAGCGGCTCGCGCCGTCGACCTCCGCGGCCTCGTACAGGTCCTTGGAGACGGACTGGAGGTCGGCGAGGATGAGGATCGCGAAGAAGGGGACGCCGCGCCAGAGTTCGGCGACGACGACGGCCGGGAAGACGGTGCCGGTGTCCGAGAGCCAGGACGTTCCGTACGAGCCGATCCCCATGTCCGCGAGGTAACGGGTGATGCCCGTCTGCGAGTTGAAGATCAGCAGCCAGATCGTCGAGGTGAGCACGCCGGAGACGGCCCACGGCGAGAAGACCAGGGCGCGGGCCATCGCGCGGCCGATGAAGGTCTGGTTGACGATCAGCGCGAGCCCCAGGCCCAGGAGCAGTTGCAGGACGACCTCGACGGCCACCCACTGGAGGCTGAAGCCGAGCGTCTGCCAGAACTGCGGGTCCTCGGTGAACGCGGTGACGAAGTTCTCGAACCCCGCCCAGCCGTTTCGCCAGGGCTTGGTGGGGTTGTAGTGGCGCAGGCTGTAGTAGAAGACGCTGATGACGGGGTAGGCGATGAAGCCCACCATCAGGAGTCCGGCCGGCGCGATCAGCAGATACGGGAGGCGGCGCGGGTTCGCTCCCGTTCGGCGCCGGTGCGCACCCGGCGTGCGGCGCCGGGGCGGTGGCTGCGGTGGCGATTTCGCCACAGCTGAGGCCATGTCTGCTTCTCCGTTCTCATGGGCGGCACACAGTCAGCGAGATGAAGCGCTTCGCAGACGTTGTTCGAAATCTCGTACAAGAAGAGCGCGTGCAGAAAACTCGTGCAGAGGGGCAGCGGCGGGTGCTCGGCTCAGCCCGCGTACGGGTCGGGGACCTTGCCCTCGCGGGCCAGGAACGCGAAGTCGCAGCCGGTGTCGGCCTGCGTGATCTGCTCGCTGTAGAGCGCGCCGTAGCCGCGTCCGTAGCGGGCGGGCGGCGGCGTCCACGCCTCGCGGCGTCGTTCCAACTCCTCGTCGGTGACGTCGAGATGGAGCGAGCGCGCCTCGACGTCCAGGGTGATCAGGTCTCCGGTGCGGACCAGGGCGAGCGGTCCGCCGACGTACGACTCGGGCGCGACGTGCAGCACACATGTGCCGTACGACGTGCCGCTCATCCGCGCGTCGGAGATCCGCACCATGTCGCGCACCCCCTGCTTGAGCAGGTGGTCGGGGATCGGGAGCATGCCGTACTCGGGCATGCCGGGCCCGCCCAGGGGGCCCGAGTTGCGCAGCACGAGGACGTGGTCTGCGGTGATGCCGAGCGCCGGGTCGTTGATGGTGCGCTGCATCTGCCGGTAGTCGTCGAAGACGACCGCGGGGCCGGTGTGGCGCAGCAGGTGCGGCTCGGCGGCGATGTGCTTGATGACGGCGCCGTCGGGGCAGATGTTGCCGCGCAGGACCGCCACGCCGCCCTCGTCGGCCAGGGGCTTCTCGCGGGGGCGGATGACCTCGGAGTTGTGTACGACCGCGTTCGCGAGCTGCTCGCGCAGGGTGTCGTGCGCGACGGTGGGCCGGTCCAGGTGCAGCACGTCGGACAGCTGGGCCAGGAACGCCGGGAGTCCGCCCGCGAAGTGGAAGTCCTCCATGAGGTACTGCCCGCCGGGCCGCAGATTGGCAAGGACCGGCACCGTGCGCGCGATCCGGTCGAAGTCGTCGAGCGTGAGCCGCACGCCGCTGCGGCCCGCCATCGCGATCAGGTGGATCACGGCGTTGGTGGAGCCGCCGAGCGCCAGGACGGTGGCGACCGCGTCCTCGTAGGCGTCCGCGGTGAGCAGCTGCGACAGCTTCAGGTCCCGGTGGACGAGTTCGACGATCCGCAGCCCGGAGGCGGCCGCCATCCGGTCGTGCCCGGAGTCCACCGCGGGGATGGCGGAGGCGCCGGGCATCGTCACGCCGAGCGCCTCGGCCGCCGCGGTCAGCGTGGACGCCGTACCCATGGTCATGCAGTGGCCGGGGGAGCGGGCGAGGCCGCTCTCCAGCTCGGCCATCTCGCAGTCGCCGATGAGGCCTGCGCGCTTGTCGTCCCAGTACTTCCACATGTCGGTGCCGGAGCCGAGCACCTCGTTGCGCCAGTGTCCCGGCAGCATGGGTCCGGCCGGCACGAACACGGTGGGCAGGTCGGCGCTCGCGGCACCCATGAGCAGCGCGGGCGTCGTCTTGTCGCAGCCGCCGAGCAGCACGGCACCGTCCACCGGATACGACCTGAGCAACTCCTCGGTCTCCATGGACAGGAGGTTGCGGTAGAGCATCGGGGTCGGCTTCTGGAAGGTCTCCGAGAGCGTGGAGACGGGGAACTCCAGGGGGAAGCCGCCCGCCTGCCACACCCCGCGCTTGACCGCCTGGGCCCGGTCACGCAGATGGACGTGGCACGGGTTGATGTCCGACCAGGTGTTGAGGATCGCGATGACGGGCTTGCCCAGGTGCTCCTCGGGCAGATAGCCGAGCTGCCGGGTGCGCGCCCGGTGGCTGAAGGACCGCAGGCCGTCCGTGCCGTACCACTGGTGGCTGCGCAGCTCTTCGGGCGGCTTCATATCGCCCACGCCTTCACCAGCGCCGCGATCTCGTCGCGCCGCTCGACGGGCAGGACCCGGCTCGGCGGGCGCACCTCGCGGCGGCACAGACCGAGCGCGGCCAGGGCCTCCTTGACCACGGTGACGTTGTCCGCGGAGCTGTCGGCGGCGCGCAGCTCCTCGAAGCGGCGGATGCGCTCCCAGACCTCCATGGCCGCCGGATAGTCGCCCGCCCGCAGCGCTTCGAGCATGTTCAGGGACACCTCGGGCGCGACGTTGACCAGGCCCGAGGTGAACCCGGTCGCGCCCATGGCCCAGTACGCGGGGGCGTACAGCTCGGCGAGCCCCGCCACCCATACGAAGCGGTCGAGCCCCGCGTCCCTGGCGAACGCGGCGAACGCGGCGGCGTCCGGCGTCGCGTACTTCGCGCCGATCACATTGGGGCACAGCTCGCCGAGGTCGGCCAGGCGCCGGCCGTCGAGCCGGGGATTGCGGATGTAGGGCACGACGCCGAGTTCGGGCACGGCGGCGGCCACGGCACGGTGGTAGTCGACCCAGCCGTCCTGGGACACGTAGGGATGCACCGGCTGATGGACCATCACCATGTGCGCCCCGGCGTCCCGTGCGTGCCGGGCGGCGGCGATCGCGGTCGGCAGGTCATGGCCGACGCCGACAAGCACGGTGGCCCCGCTGCGGCCCGCCTCCTCCATGGTCAGCTCGGTGACCAGGCGCCGCTCGTCGGGGTCCAGGGCGTAGAACTCGCCGGTGTTCCCGTTCGGGGTCAGGGTGCGCACGCCGCCGTCGGTGAGGCGCCGCACCAGGGCGCGGTAGGTCTCCCGGTCCACGGAGCCGTCGTCGGCGAACGGGGTCACCGGGATCGCGACGACGTCGGCGAGCGCGGCACGCAGGGCGGCGAAGCGGGAGGTGTCGACAGGTGCGGTCATGAAAGATCCCCCTCCGGGAACGCCCGCTGCACGAACGAGGCGATGTGGTCGTGGAGTCCGCGGGCCGCCGCGTCGGCCTCGCCGGCGAGTGCCAGGCGCAGGATCTCCCGGTGCTCGGCCGCCTCCCGTTCCCAGGAGGGCAGCGCGGCCCAGGCGACGGCGGAGACCAGGGCCGCCTGGTCGCGCACGTCGTCGAGCATCCGGGAGAGCAGCGGATTGCCGCACGGGAGATAGAGCGCGCGGTGGAACTCGCGGTTGGCGAGCGAGCGTTCGGCGGCGTCCGCCGCGGTGTCCGCCCGCTCCAGGGCGTCGCGCGCCTCCTCAAGGAGCGCGCCGCTGCGGACGGTGCGCCGCAGTGCCTCCGGTTCGAGCAGCAGGCGGACGTCGTAGACCTCCTGCGCCATGGCCGCGTCCACCGTGCGCACGGTGGCGCCCTTGTACTGGCTCATGACGACGAGCCCGGTCCCGGCGAGTGTCTTCAGCGCTTCCCGTACGGGCGTCTTGGAGACCGCGAACTGGGCGGCGAGCTCGGTCTCCACGAGTGGCTGGCCGGGGGCCAACTGCCCGGTGAGGATGCGGTGCTTGACCGCCTCGAGCACGTACTGCGTGCGCGAGGGGATGGGGTGGGGCGCAAAGTTCATCGATGCTCTCAGTCGTCGTGCAGCCGTCGTGCAGCCGTCGTGTCTCCGTCGTGCAGTCATCATGCGTGCAGTCGTCGTGCGGCCAGGAGCGTGGCGGCCATCGCGTATCGCGTCTCATATATGACGTACGAAGTACGACGCGATGAAGTTAAGTGGCCGACCGCTCCGCGTCAACGTTTCGCGCAGGAAAACCCGTTCGGGATTTCGGCGTCGGGGGCAGTCGGCTCGAAGCGCTTCGACAGTTCCTGTCCGAACCGTTGACGTACTCACCCCGGCTCCCTACCTTGTCCCGGCAAGCGCTTGCCTAAAACGATTCAATCGCATGGCGGAGGACGAACTGTGCCCACAAATGGGGAAGTTGACAGGCGCGGCCTGTTGAAACTGGCCGGCGGCTCGTTGGCGGCCCTCGGCCTTACCGCGGCCGGCTGCGGCGGCGGCAGCGGATCGGGGGACGGCACCGTCACCATCCGGTACGCGTGGTGGGGCTCCGACGACCGGGCCAAGCGGATCAACCGCACCATCGAGCTCTTCGAGAAGAAGTACCCGAAGATCAAGGTGAAGACGGACTTCCAGCCCTACCTCGACTTCTGGAAGAAGTTCAACACCCAGGCCTCCGGCGGCAATCCGCCGGACGTCTTCCAGAACGCGATCGGCTTCCTGCGCAAGTACGACCAGCGGAACGTGCTGCTCGACCTGAACGCGCAGGCCAAGGCCGGAAACCTGCGCCTGGACGGCTTCCGCGCCGGCCTGGAGAAGTTCGGCGAGGTCGACGGCAAGCTGCTCGGCGTCCCGGTCGGCAGCAACTCCATGGCCCTGGTGATCGACAAGCCGGTCTACGAGAAGGCCGGTGTCCGCCCGGAGATGGGCTGGACCTGGGACGACTTCCACCAGGCGATGGAGAAGATCCGCAAGCAGGGCAGGGCGGGCGACAGCGGCCTGTACGGCGTCATGTACCTCTACGACCCCTACCTGCGCCAGCAGGGCAAGGCCTTCTTCACCAAGGACGGCCTGGGCTTCGACGAGGCCGACCTCAAGGACTGGTGGACCAAGGGATACGCCGGGGTGAAATCGGGCCTCTACGCCGACCCGAAGAAGGTCGCCCAGATCAAGCCCAAGTCGGCGGTGGCAGCCGAGATCGCCGCCTCCGAGTTCACCTGGGACAACTTCACCGTCCGCTACACCGCCGAGGGCAAGAGCAGCTACGGCCTCGCGCCGCTGCCCACCACCGACGGCAAGAAGACCGGCCAGTACCTCGGCTCGCTGATGCTCAGCGGCTCCAAGCGCACCCAGCACCCCAAGGAGGTCGCGCAGTTCATCGACTTCATGGTGCACGACCCGGAGGTCGCCAAGATCATGGGATACGACCGCGGGGTGCCCACCACGACCGCGCAGTACGAGGCGTACAAGCCCGCCGAGGAGAAGGACAAGGTGATCGCCGGGGTCAACAAGGAGATCGCCGCGTACGAGGAGCAGCTGGTCGACGCCGGTGTCCTGGAGACCATCACGCCGCATCCGGCGGGCGCCGACGTCTGCGAGGCGGCGTTCCTGCGCATCGCCGAGGAACTGGCCCTGGGGGAGCGGTCGGTGGACGAAGCGGTGAAGCAGTTCTTCACCGAGTGCAAGACCGCGCTCGGTTCCTGATGGGCGGTACGACGACGTCCCTGCCGACGCCCGTGGCCCCGGCCGCCACCGAGAAGCCGAAGCCGCCGCGCGGTGACCGCCTCCCCGCGGCCGCGCGGCGGCGACGGCGGGGCGAGAACATCGCCGGGTTCCTGTTCATGTCGCCCTGGCTCGCGGGCTTCCTGCTGCTGACCGCGGGTCCCATGGCCGCCTCGCTGTACTTCGCGTTCACCGACTACAACCTGTTCGACGCCCCCAAGTGGATCGGCCTCGACAACTTCACCGAGATGTTCGGCGACCCGCGCTGGCGCAAGTCGGTGGAGGTCACGCTCTGGTACGTCGTCGTCGGCACCCCGCTCAAGCTGGCCGCCGCGCTCGCGGTGGCGCTCCTTCTCAACCAGAAGCGGCGCGGGCAGGCCTTCTACCGGGCCGCGTTCTACGCACCCTCCCTGATCGGCGCCAGCGTCTCGATCGCCGTCGTCTGGAAGGCGATCTTCTCGGACGACGCCATCGTCGACCGGACCCAGCGGGCGATCTTCGGCATGGACGTGGGCGGCTGGACCGGCGACCCGCAGTGGATCATCTACAGCCTGGTGGCGCTCACCGTCTGGCAGTTCGGCGCGCCCATGGTCATCTTCCTGGCCGGCCTCAAGCAGGTGCCGCGCGAGCTGTACGAGGCCGCCGAGGTGGACGGCGCGGGCACCTGGCGGCGGTTCTGGAACATCACCCTGCCGATGATCTCCCCGGTGCTCTTCTTCAACGTCCTCCTGGAGACCATCCACTCCTTCCAGATCTTCGCTTCCGCGTACATCGTCGGCGGCGGCGCGGGCGGCAACGCCTGCGGTCCTGCGGACGGTTCGCTCGTCTACACCTGTTATCTCTACGTCCAGGGCTTCGAGAACAGCCGGATGGGCCTCGCGTCGGCCATGGCCTGGATGCTGCTGCTCGCGGTGGCCCTGGTGACGGCGGTCCTGTTCTGGTCCCAGAAGCGCTGGGTGCACTACGAGGAGGCATCCCGTTGAGCAGTGCGGCACGCGGTCCCTTCGCGCGAACGGCCGCCCGCCGTCGTCGCGGGGCCGGTTCACTGGCCTGGCACATCGGGTCCCTGGCGGTGCTCGCCGTGGTCCTCTACCCCGTGGTCTGGGCGATCGGCGGTTCGTTCAAGCCGAACGAGGAGATCGTCGGCAGCCTCGACCTGTTCCCGACCGACCCCATCGTCGCCAACTACGCCGGTCTCGCCGACGGCATCGCGGACATCTCCATCGCCACGTTCTTCTCCAACTCCCTCTTCCTGGCGCTCGGTTCGGTGGTGGGCGTGCTCTTCTCCTGCTCCCTGGCGGGCTACGCCTTCGCACGCATCAAATTCGCGGGACGCAATCTGCTCTTCGCGCTGATGATCGGCACCCTGCTGCTTCCGTACCACGTGCTCCTGATCCCGCAGTACGTGCTGTTCCAGAAGATGGGCCTGATCAACACCTACACGCCGCTGCTGCTCGGCAAGTACCTCGCGGTGGACGCCTTCTTCGTCTTCCTGATGGTGCAGTTCATGCGGAACCTCCCCAAGGAGCTGGACGAGGCGGCGCGCCTGGACGGCTGCGGGCATCTGCGGATCTACTGGTCGATCGTCCTTCCGCTGTGCAGGCCCGCCCTGATCACCAGCGCGATCTTCACCTTCATCAACTCCTGGAACGACTTCATGGGACCGCTGATCTATCTCAACGACCCCTCGAAGTACACCGTCTCCCTGGGCCTGAAGATGTTCGTCGACCAGGAGGGCCTGGCCAACTACGGCGGCATGATCGCCATGTCCCTCGTCGCGCTGCTGCCCGTCCTCGCGTTCTTCCTGGCCTTCCAGCGCTACCTGATCGACGGTATGGCCACATCGGGACTGAAGGGCTGAGGCCGCGTGAGCGTGAGTGTGCGCGGGAAGTCCCGTGACTCCGGCAGATCCGTCTTCACGGACCGCTTCGGTGCCTTCGCCGAATGCCTGCTGACCGGGGTGTGGATCGCGCTCGCCGCCCTGCCCCTGGTCACCCTGCCCGCCGCCTTCGCGGCGGGGTCCCGTCACCTGTCACGCCATCTGGCCCACGAGACCTCGGGGTGGCGCGAGTTCACCGCCGATCTGCGCGCGGCGGTGCGGCGCGGCTGGCTGGTGGGCCTCGCTGGATGGGCGGCGCTCGCCCTGCTCCTGGCCGACATCGCGTTCGTACGGGCGGGACTTCCCGGCGGTGCGTTCGTCGGCGCGGTCGGGGTCGTCGCCTTCTTCGTCCTCGTGGTCGCCGGGCTGCGGGCCGCCGCGCGCTGGAGCCCCGGATCTTCGTGGCGCGCGCTCCTGACCGGGGCGGTGCGGCGCACACTGCGCGACCCGGCCGGCTCGCTGGTGATCGTCTGCGGTTTCGCCGTGGTCGCGGCGTCCGCCTGGTTCGCCCTGCCGCTCGCGGCACCCGCGCTGGGGATGGTCGCGGCGGCCGCGCTCGCCGTCGAACGGCGCGGCGCGGGGGCCTGAGGGCCCGTCTGCCGGAGCCGGTCCCGCACACACCTCTCTGTCTGTCATGCCCATGTAAAGCGAAAGGATCACGATGTCTCCGATCCCCCGCAGGTCCCTGCTCAAGGCCGCAGCCGTCGCCGGTGGCGCCGCACAGTTCAGTTGGGCCCTCGGCCGCGCCGACGCCGAAGCTGCTCCCCGTGCGGCGGCGGACGACGGCCCCGTCACCGTCGGCTGGCTGGAGAAGGGCGGCCTCGGTGCTGCGCCCGGCTCCACCTTCGGCGTCCCGTGGCCCCGGGGCGCCCACCCCGCCGGGCAGAAGTTCGCCCTGGTTACCGCCGACGGCAAGGACGTTCCCGTACAGACCTGGGCCACCGCCCACTGGCCCGACGGCTCGGTGAAGTGGACGGCGCACGCGGTGGGGCCGGACGCCGCGGGCAGCGAGAAGTTCCGCCTGCGCGCCGGGGACCCCGCAGACCCGGGCAACGGCCGGAAGGTCACCGTCACCGAGACCCGCAGAGCCGTCACGATCGACACCGGCGTCATCAAGGCCGTCATCTCCAAGGACGGCGGGAAACTCGTCGAGTCCGTCACCCGCGACGGCGTGAAGATCGCCACCGACGGGCGCCTCGTGCTCCTGCGGCAGAGCGACCTCGACGACGGCGACCACGGCAACGCCAAGTGGGACCGTTTCGACGGCGAGATCAGCGGCGCGAAGGTCGAGCAGGGCGGCCCGGTGCGCGCCGTGGTCCGCATCGACGGCAAGCACCGCAAGGGCAGCCGCAGCTGGCTGCCCTTCAGCG
>NZ_JBNNJZ010000119.1:0-19035 GCF_050270335.1 Streptomyces sp. NPDC059900 | reverse complement strand
ATGAACAACAGTCACCAGGGGTGTCAGGGACCGCCCGTTTGCTCCTGTTACGGCTGGTGAGGACGCTGCTCAGGGCTGGTGCAGCCGCTGCTCACGGCTGGTGGAGGCGCTGCTTACGGCTGGTGGAGGCGCAGGTCGTGCCGCCGCACGACCTGTGGCTCCCTCTGCCTCTTCAGACGTCAGCCGGCGTACGTCGGCAGGTAGCTCGGGGTGACCGAGTCGGCCACGCCGTGGACGCCCGTGACGGCGTTCCCGGCGAGGGACCGCGCGTCGGGGGCGACGGTGCCGGTCAGGTCCTGCGCGAAGGGCGAGACCTGACCGACGACACCACCGGCGAACGGTTGGACGTCACCCGTTACGCCGTACGCCAGCTCGTCCGCGCTGCCGCCGACTCCCCGCACGACGGGCCGCACCTGGTCGGTGACGGTCTCCACGAGCGGCGAGACCGAACCGACGACACCGCCCGCGAAGGGCGTCACGTCGTCCGCGACGACACTCTGCGCGAACGGCGGGACCTCGCCGACGACCCCGCCTGCGAACGGCGTCACGTCGCCGACCACACCCTGCGCCAGGTAGGAGACGTCCCCGACCGCCTGCCCGGCGACCGGCACGACCCCGTCGACGGCGGTGGCGGCGACGGGCGGCAGCACGGCTTCGGCGGTCTCGTCGGCGATGGGAGTGGCCCTCGCCTTGGTGTCGTCGAGGTCCGAGGCGAAGGCGGAGAGCGGCCCGAAGAGGTAGTCGACGGAGTCTTCGGGGGTGGTGACGTCTGCCGTGGTGATGTTCGGGGTGGTGATGTTCGGGGTGGTGATGTTCGGGGTGGCGACCTTGGAGGCCTTGGGGGCCTTGGGGGCGGGGGCCTTCGCTTCGGTGACGGTGGACTTCGCGCTGTCCCTGACGTCGGTGACGGTGGTCTTCGCGTCGGCCGCGGCGGACTTCGCCTTGCCCCGGACGTCGGTGACGTCGCCCTGGACGTCAGCGACATCGGCGGTGTCAGTGACGTCGGCGACGTCTCCCGTGACATCGGCGACCGCGTCGGACGTGTTGTCCGGCAGGGCGATGGAGTGCTGCGGCAGCTCGTCCGCACTGGCGGCGGCGGACCCGAGGGCCCAGGCTCCCGTGACACCGGCGGCTATGACGATGGAACGACGGATGTTCTTGTTCATGCGTGCTTCAGATCCTTCGGACTCTGGCTTTGAATCCGACCCGGATACGTCAGGGTCAGGGTCGGCGGGCAGACCTTTGCCACCCCCGCGCGGCAGGTCTTCGCGGGGAAAGGGCTGCCCTAGCCAGGGAATTCGGGAATGTCCCGGTGTCGCTCGCGGACCGTCGCGGAGACCTGCGCGGCCCCGGCACCGTGCAGCAGCCGCACCGGCGCACGGCTGCCGTAGGAGGCGGCACACGGATCGCCGTGCCGCGTCGAACTCCCGTCACCGGCCGACTGCCCGCCCAGCGTCCGCCCCGGATCGCCGGGCACGGACGGGAACGGGACGGGCCCGTGTCCGGTACGGCGCGCGTCGTCAGAGGAGCCGTCACCCAACGGCGCGCTGCCGCATGCCTGCTGACCGGCTGAGCACGTGATGCCGGTGCCGGTACCAACGCCCGTACCGGTGCCGTACGAGGACTCGGCCCGCGCCTCGTGCGTCCGCGCCGTCGCCTCACCCTGCCCGGCATGAGGGGCCCGGGCCTCGTCACCCGCGCCCGCCTCGTCACCGTCACCCGCACCATGGCCTGGGCCGGGGACGGGGCCGGGCTGCGGCAGGTCGGGCGTGCCGGGGATTCCGGGGACGCTGGGGACACCGGGCGTGCCCGGCAGGTCCGGCGCGTCGGGCAACACCCGCTGGGGCGCGCCCTCGACCACTCCGGTGACCCCGTCCACGACCGGCTCCACCACACCCCGCGCGGTCCGGGCCACGGGCTCGACGGCGTCGGCCGCAGGCTCGACCGCGGCCTCGCGCACGGCCTCACGACCGTCCCGCACGGCTTCACGACCGTCCCGCACGGGCTCGGCCACCCGCTCACGCACCGGCTGTGCCGAGCCTTCGGCCCCCGCAGCCCGCGCCGACTCCACGCGCTTCGGAGCCGGCACACCGTCCACCGCATGCGCACGCTCACCACAGAGGAACCCGAGCGCGAGCAACCCGGCGAGCAACAGCACCACTTGCAGCGCACGCCGCCCGGCCACGGCGCGCACCATGCGCACAGCGGCATCGGGCAGAGCGACGGCTGCGGGGGTCAAGACGAGGAGGTTCCTCTGCTGGGACGGTGCGACACGGAGCGCGACACTCCGGAAGTTGAGCCCGCTGATCCTCGCACGGGCCGCCCGCCCTCGCGCAAGCCCCCTGTTACCGATGCGTATTCATGTCCGGTATGGGAAGCGGGCGTTTTTCGATCGCCGCCGCCATCACCTCCGGGAAGAGGTCCGGGGTACAGGCGAAGGCGGGTGCGTCCAGCGCCGCGAGCGCCGCCGCGTGCTCCCGGTCGTACGCGGGCGTCCCCTCGTCGGAGAGCGCGAGCAGCGTCACGAACTGCACCCCGGACGCCTTCATCGCCGCGACCCGCTTCAGCATCTCGTCGCGTATGCCCCCTTCGTAGAGGTCGCTGATGAGCACGACGATGGTGTCGGCGGGCCGGGTGATCTGCGACTGGCAGTAGGCGAGCGCCCGGTTGATGTCGGTCCCGCCTCCGAGCTGTGTGCCGAACAGGACGTCAACCGGGTCGTCGAGCTGATCGGTGAGGTCGACGACGTTCGTGTCGAAGACGACGAGCCGCGTGTTGAGCGAGCGCATCGAACCGAGCACGGCGCCGAACACCGAGGCGTAGACGACCGACGCGGCCATCGAGCCCGACTGGTCGATGCAGAGGATGACCTCCTTCTTCACGGACTGCGACGCCCGCCCGTACCCCACGAGCCGCTCGGGCACGATCGTCCGGTACTCCGGCAGGTAGTTCTTGAGGTTGACCGCGATCGTGCGGTTCCAGTCGATGTCGTGGTGGCGCGGCCTGCTGACACGGGCGCTGCGGTCGAGCGCGCCGGTGAGGGTGGCGCGGGTGCGCGTGGCCAGCCGCTTCTCCAGGTCCTCGACGACCTTGCGCACGACGGCCCGCGCGGTCTCCTTGGTGGTCTCGGGCATGGCCTTGTTGAGGGAGAGCAGGGTACCCACCAGGTGCACGTCGGCCTCCACGGCCTCGAGCATCTCCGGCTCCAGGAGCAGCGTGGACAGCCCGAGGCGTTCTATCGCGTCACGCTGCATGACCTGCACGACGGTCGAGGGGAAGTACTTCCGGATGTCCCCGAGCCAGCGCGAAACGGACGGCGCGGACGCCCCGAGCCCCGCCGAACGGTCCCGCGACCGATCCTTCTTCCCTCCGTCCCCTCCCCCGTACAGGGCCCCGAGCGCCCCGTCCATCGCGGCATCCCGCCCGGCAAGCTCACACCCCGTCCCATCGGCCGCACCCCCACCGAGCACAAGCCGCCACCGCCGCATCCGCTCCCCCGCGGACCCAGCAGACCCCGCAGACCCCGCAGTCGCGCCCCCTGCCACTCCCCAGCCCACGTCACCCTCGCCCGGCGTCATCCGCCCACCCCCACAAGATCGTTACCGTCACCTCTGCCGTCGCTGGGCCCCGGCCCGGCCCCGATCCCGGAACCGGCCTCGCCCGCGACTCCGCCCCCGACTGCGATCTCACCCCCGAGCAACAGACTCAGCACCGGCAGAACGGCATCCGCGCGCCCGGCGTCGAGTTCCGGACCGAAGCCGGGTATCCCGCCCGCGAGAGCCGAGGAACCGCTCCCGGCCGCCGGCCCTCGCCTCACCAGCTCGCCCAGAGTCCTCCGCACTCCCGGTTCGTACGCCGAGAACGTGCGCCGCAGCAGAGGCAGCACGTCCGTGAACGCCCGGTCGGGGACGCCGCTCAACCAGTCGTCGACCAGGCCGAGCAGCCGCTCGTCATGCACGAGCAACATGCCGCCCCCGGATCCACCGCCCACGAACCCCTCGATCCAGGCGGCGGCCTCAGCCGGTTCGGTGCCCCGGGACAGGGCGAGCCCCATGAACCGGGCGGCCTCGCCCTCCGCCAACTCCCCGCCGTCCAGCAGAATCCGCACGCAGCGCCCGCGCACCACCCCGGCGATGCTGTCCCGCTCCCCCAGCACCCTCAGCACGGAGTACCACCGGCCCCGCATACCGGCACCCACCGGGGACGCCGCCCCCGAACGATCCGTCGCCCCATCCTCCGCAGACGCGCCCGCAGCCACCGCCGCACCCGCACCCTCAGCTGAAGGCAGTGCAGCAGCCGAAGCCGCATCCGCAGGCCCCGCCCCGCCCAACTCCCCCAGCAGACCCACCGCCTGGTGGACCGCGTCCACATGCCCCCGCATCGCAAGGGCCGCGTCCTGGTCGAGCCCCGCGCACGCCGGTGGCAGCCCGACGAACACCCGCTCGGCAAGCCCCACGGCCACCTCACCGAGCGCGGCCGTATCGGTGCCCCGCACGTCCCCGTACCGAAGGGACCGCACCAGCGCGGGCAGCGCCTGCGCCAGATGCCCGACGTCCGCATCCAGCGCCGCCCGGTCCGCCAGGACCCGCATCACCACCGGCAACGCGTCCGGCAACTCGGCCAGCAGGCACCGCTCGGCCAGCGCCGTGACATCGGCAAGCGCACCGGCACCGATGGCATCGGACTGTGCCCGGGCGGTGGCCGCCGCCACCACGGTCGTCCCCCACACGCCCGCCTCCGCCACCCGCACGGAAAGCTCCGGCTCCCACCGCAGCCGCCACGTCTCGCGGAACGTACCGGTGCTCCCCCGCGACACGGCCGGCTCGCCCCAGCCGATCCCGAGCAGCCGGAGCCGGTGCAGCAGCCGGCTGCGCGCCGCATCCGTCTCCTTGCGCAGGTCGAGCTCCAACTCCCGCTCCAGAGCTTCGGGCTTGAGCCGCAGCTTCCGCTGGATCCGCGTGAGATCGCGCTGCAACGGCACCGCAGGGGCGGAGTCCGGCACCTCCCCGAGAACATCCCCGACGACGAGCTTGTCGTGCACGAGGGAGAGCGGTACGTCGGAGCCCTCGCACATCACCGCCCTGATCGCGTCGGTGGTCTCGGTCAGCCCCGGCAGCGGACGCCCCCGCATCGCGGCGAGCGTGTCCGCGAGCCGTACCGCCTCGATGACATGCGCGGACGACACGAGCCTGTCCTCGTCCCGGAGGAGTCGCGCGACCTTGGTCAGCCAGCGCTCGACGGGACGGTCCGGCGCGCTGAACAGATGCCCGTACCAGCCGGGGGACGCGATCCCCGCTCCGTACCCGCTCGCCCGCGAAAGGCGGCGGTGCGTCCAGGGCACCCAGGTCATGTCGACCTTCACCTTGGGCAGCCCCTTGAGCAGCGCCCGGTCGGCCGCCACGGTCACCTTCTGCCGCAGCGCCGGCACATGCCATGCCCCGCACACGACCGCGACGTCGTCAGCCCCGAACTCCCGCTGGGCCGCCCGCACCTGGATCCGCATGTACGCCTCGCGCACCAGGTCACGGTCGTGCCCGCCCGTCCCGTACTCCTCCCGCAGCATCCCCATGGCCTCGCCGAGGGCGTCGAACGGCGCGAACACGTCACCGCCCCCGCCCCGGTGCTCGACGACGTCCTCCCACCACCGCTCGGGGTCGTCGTACCCGGCGGTCTCCGCGAGCACCGCGAGGGGATCGATCCGCACCGCGTCGGCGTCCCCCGGAGCCCCGGGCTCACCCGGCTCCCCCTCCACGGCGTCCTCTGCCTCCGCCTGTGTCTCTCCCTGCGCCAGCGAATGCGCCGCCGGAAGGTCCATGAACCGCACCGGGACCCCGGCGTCCACGGCCCACCTGATGGCGACCCACTCCGGCGAGAAGTCGGCCAGCGGCCAGAACGCCGACCTGCCCGGTTCGTCCACCACATGCGCGAGCAGCGCGACCGGCGGCCGCATCGCCTCGTCCGCCGCGAGACCCACCAGCGCGTCGGCCTCCGGCGGTCCCTCGATCAGCACGACGCGCGGCAGGCCTGCCTCAAGCGCGGCCCGTACCGCACGCGCCGACCCCGGCCCGTGGTGCCGCACACCGAGCAGCAGCGGCCCCTCGCCAGCCCGAGTCGTCCCCCGTACCTCGTCGCCCATGTCCGCCCCTCCCGCGCTCACACGAACCAGCCATCGTCACTCCCGCACCCGCACCCGTCACGCCCGCCTCCGTCACGCGCTCACCTCACGGCACGCGCGGTAGAAGTCCTTCCAGCCGTCCCGCTCACGGACCACCGCCTCCAGGTACTCCTGCCAGATCACGCGGTCCGTCGCCGGGTCACGGACGACGGCGCCGAGGATGCCCGCGGCGACATCCCCCGGCCGCAGCACGCCGTCCCCGAAGTGGGTGGCCAGAGCGAGGCCGTTGGTCACCACGGAGATCGCCTCGGCCGTCGAGAGCGTGCCGCTGGGCGACTTGACCTTCGTACGGCCGTCGGCCGTGACTCCGTCCCGCAGCTCGCGGAAGACGGTGACGACGCGGCGTATCTCGTCGATCCCCTCTGGCCCTGCGGGCAGATCGAGCGAGCGCCCGATCTGGTCCACGCGGCGCGAGACGATGTCGACCTCGGCGTCGGCGCTCTCCGGCAGCGGCAGCACCACCGTGTTGAAGCGGCGGCGCAGCGCGCTCGACAGGTCATTGACCCCGCGGTCGCGGTTGTTGGCCGTGGCGATCAGGTTGAAGCCGCGGACCGCCTGCACCTCCTGGCCCAACTCTGGTATGGGCAGGGTCTTTTCCGACAGGATCGTGATCAGTGTGTCCTGCACGTCGGCGGGGATGCGGGTCAGCTCCTCGACCCGTGCCGTCATGCCGTCGGCCATGGCCCGCATGACGGGGCTGGGCACGAGCGCGTCGCGGCTGGGTCCGTGCGCGAGCAGCTGCGCGTAGTTCCAGCCGTACCGGATGGCCTCCTCCGGCGTCCCTGCCGTGCCCTGCACGAGCAGCGTCGAGTCTCCGCTGACGGCGGCCGCCAGATGCTCGGACACCCAGGTCTTCGCGGTGCCCGGCACGCCGAGCAGGAGCAGGGCGCGGTCCGTGGCGAGGGTAGTGACGGCGACCTCGACGATGCGGCGCGGGCCCACGTACTTCGGCGAGATCACCGTCCCGTCGGGCAGCGTTCCGCCGAGCAGATAGGTCGCGACCGCCCATGGCGAGAGCCGCCAGCGGGCAGGCCGGGGCCGGTCGTCCTGTGCGGCGAGCGCGGCCAGTTCGGCGGCGAAAGCGTGCTCGGCGTGCGGTCGCAGCGCCTCCGCCTCACCCGCGGGAACCGACGCGGACAAGGGTGCGGATACGGGTGTGGATGTGGATTCGGGCGCGGGCTGGTTCTCGGTCGTCGAGGTCGTCGAGTCGACGGACACGGTCATGGAGCGATCCCCCTCCAACTCGTCCGAGCGCATCTGGCCCGGATGTGATTCCAACCGTGCACCACGCCACTGACAATCGACCTTCGCACGCCGCTGAACTGCGAAGACTTCGAGCGCGGGGCCGATTGTCAGTGGCGGGATCTACCTTCGATTACATGACTCAGCAGGGGGTGCGCTGGACGGCGGATCAGGTCCTTGCATTGGCACCTGACGCCCCGTCACGCAAGGCGGGAAGCAAACTCGGCGTCGCCGGCCCATGGTCGGAGGCGGGCAGTTCGGGCGAGGGGACGGTGTGGGGCCTGTGCAAGGGAAGTGGCAGCAAGCCGTATCAGACGGTCGTCGACATAGCGGACATCGCCGGCGCCGCGGGACCGGCGTACAAATGCAGTTGCCCGAGCCGCAAGTTCCCGTGCAAGCACGCGCTCGGACTGCTGCTGCTCTGGGCGGGCGAGGACGGGACGGTCGGTGCGGTGCCGGACGGGCAGCCGCCGGCCTGGGCACAGGAGTGGCTGACGGGGCGTCGCAAAAGAGCGGAGACGAAGCGGAGTCCGGACGCGGCGCCCGGTTCGCCGCCCGCTGATCCCGAAGCCGCGCGCCGCAGGGCACAGCGGCGGGCCGAGCGGGTCACGGCGGGGGTGACGGAGCTGGAGCAGCGCCTCTCCGACCTGCTGCGCGGCGGCATGGCCTCCGCCGAGCAGACGGGGTACGGGCTGTGGGAAGAGACGGCGGCCCGCATGGTCGACGCGCAGGCGCCCGGCCTTGCGGCGAGAGTGCGGGAGTTGGGGGCGATTCCCTCCTCCGGGCCGGGCTGGCCGGTGCGGATGCTGGAGGAGTGCGCGCTCCTCCACCTCCTCGACCAGGGCTGGCTGCGCCGCGAGCAGCTGCCGGAGGCCCTGGCGGCCACGGTCCGCTCCCGCGTAGGCCTGCCCGCGTCGGCGGCGGGCGGGCCGGTGCGGGACCACTGGCTGGTGCTCGCGCAGTACGACACGGCGGACAGCAAGCTCACCACCCGCCGGATATGGCTGTACGGCGCGGAGTCGAGGCGGACGGCCCTGCTCCTGTCGTACGGGGCCGCGGGCCGCGCACCCGCGCTCGCGCTGCCGGTCGGCCTCGCGCTGGACGCCGAGCTGACCGCGTATCCGGGCGCCGGGCAGCTGCGGGCCGATCTGGGCGAGCAGTTCGGTGCTCCGGCACCGACGACGGCCCGTCCGCCGGGCGTACGAACGGAACAGGCCACGCATCTCTACGGCAAGGTACTGCGGGAGGACCCCTGGCTGGATTACTGGCCGGTGACCCTGGGCGAGGTGATACCGACCCCGCTCCAGGGCCCCGCGTCGGACGGCTGGCAACTGGCGGATGCGGAAGGCGGTATGGCCCTGCCCATCACCCCTTCCGCGGCGGCTCGAGCGGGCCTGTGGCGGCTGGTGTCACTCTCCGGAGGCGCTCCCGTGACGGTCTTCGGTGAGTGTGGCCACGAGGGCTTCACCCCTCTGACGGCCTGGCCGCGCGGAGTGGGAGAGGCGGTGCCCCTGTGCTGAGCACCACGCCTCACCGCCGTCGCACCGCCACTGCCCTGTGGTCACCGATGTGCGCTCGGAGAGCTCTGGCGCGTATGCGCGGAGCCTGGTCCGCACAGCGCGGCGCAGGGCCGGGCGAAGCACCGCGACAGCACCAGCACCACAGCACCCGCTGACGGCACCACAAGTGCACCGCGACGTTCTCCGGCAGATCCAGGACGGCAGATCCACACGAAAGACCGAGAGGCCCGCCCGAGGACCGGGTCCCGGCGAAGGACCGGGCCCCACCGAGGAACCGGGATCCACCGGAGAACCGGCGCCCACCGGAGCACCGGGACCGACCGGAGAACCGGGATCGACCGGAAGACCGGGATCACCCGTGAGCCCGAATCCGTCCGAGAACCGGGAGGTTCGCCCGCGAACCGGGAGATCCGCCCGAGAGAGGAGTCCACATGACCGGCACCACCGCACTCACCGAAGCGACCGTCACCCCCTGGGAAGACCTGGTCACCGCCGCGCTCCTCGGCACCGACCGCCGCACACCCCCCGTACGGACCGGGGACAAGGACGCACCGACCGCCCTGCTGGACGCGGCAGCCGTGCAGACCCTGCGGCGCAGAGCCGGACTTCGCCCCGCGACCGCCGCCACGCCTCCCGAGCCCGCCGCGGACGACCCCAGGCCCCCGGTGCCGCCCACGGCCCGGCGCAGGCTCGCCACCCTGCTCACCGATCACCCCGGCGCGGGCAGCGGAGGACGCCGGGGCGCGGTGCCCGACCTGATGGAATTGCTTCCCCAGTGGCTGGCGCTGGCCAACGACCGCGGCTTCGCGGCCCCGCCCGAACTGCTCCCGGCCCTGCTGAACGCGGCCCGTGGACGCACCGACCTCCGGCCGCAGGCCCTCGCCTTCGCAGGACCGCGGGCCCTGTGGCTCGCGCGGCTCAACCCGGACTGGAAGTTCGCGCTCCGCTCCGCTCCGGGCGGCGGGGTCGCGTTGCCGGCCCCGGAGGAGAAGGCACAGGTCAAACAGCTCTGGGAGGAGGGCCTCTTCGCCGAACGCGTCGCGCTGCTCGGCGCGGTGCGGGCCCATGACCCGGCGGCGGCGCGGGATCTGCTCGCCGCCACCTGGAGCACGGAGCGGGCCGAGGACCGTCTGATGTTCCTCGACTCCCTGCGCACGCAACTGTGCGACTCGGACGAGCCGTTCCTGGAGCAGGCCCTCACCGACCGCAGCCGTAACGTCCGCGCCACGGCGGCCGAGCTCCTCTCCGCGCTCCCCGCGTCGGCCCTCGCCGCCCGGATGGCCGACCGCGCGGCTTCCTGCGTGGCCATAGACCATGCGCAGGGCACGAAGAGCCTGCCGACGCTCACGGTCGAGGCGCCGCACGAGTGCGACGCCGGCATGGAGCGCGACGGCGTCATCACGAAACCGCCCGCCGGGCGCGGCGCACGGTCCTGGTGGCTGGGCCAGCTGGTGGAGGCCGCTCCGCTCGGCACCTGGCCGGAGCGGCTCGGCGGCCGGACACCCGCCGAGATCGTGGCGCTGCCCGTGGCCGACGACTGGCAGAGCGAGTTGCACGCGGCGTGGTGCCGCGCGGCCGTGCGGCAGCGTGACGCGGTCTGGTCCCGTGCGCTGCTCGGGCCCCCCGCCTCTCCTGATGCGGCGGGTCCGGGCGCGGCGTCGCTCGCCGAGCGCGCGAAGCTCCTCGCCGCGCTGCCGGCCGTGGAGCGGGCCGACTGGGTCGCGGGGTTCATCGCGACGCACGGCCTCTCGGAGGCGTTCCAGCTGCTCGGCGTGTGCGCGCTGCCCTGGTCGGAGCCGCTGGGCCGGGCCGTGGTCGACGCCCTGAACATCGCGCGGGACGCCGGGAGTTACCCCTGGAGCTTCAGTGGGGTGATGGGCCTCGCCGAGCGCTGCCTGGACCCGGCGGAGGCGGTACGTCTCGATGTGCTGACGGCGATACCGGACGAACCGGAGGACGCGTCGCCGGGCGCGGGCGGGTACTGGTCGGAGGCGTTCCAGCGCCTGGTCAGTACGTTGCGTCTGCGCGCGGCGATGCGGGCGGAGCTGGGCGCGGGGCCGGGGCGACCGGGCTTGGCGCCGGAAGACCGGGAGGTGCCGTCATCTTAGGCAACTCAGGCAAGCCCACCGAGGAGCAGAGGCGCCCGGCCGCGCCCGCCGACGGCCCCGCCTTCGCCCCCTCCGCGAGGCGTAGGCAGCCCCCATCCCTCACCCCGGCTCAAGGCTCGGAGCAGCGGAAGCCGGACGGCGTCACGCCTGAGCCGGGACGGCCGGACACCACCGCCCCGGAGCGGGGAACGCCGGCAAGGCCCGACGCCTGTGCCCCGGAGCCCGGGAGGCCGGACGACCCCGCCGCGAGGGGGTGGCTGTCAGGCGCCCGCGGGCTGACGGACGTTCGCCCGTACCCAGTCCACGATCGATGCCGTCGTCGCACCGGGAGTGAAGATCTCCGCGACGCCCTTCTCCTTGAGCGGCGGGATGTCCGCCTCGGGGATGATGCCGCCGCCGAAGACCTTGATGTCCTCCGCGTCACGCTCCTTGAGGAGCTCGATCACCCGCGCGAACAGCGTGTTGTGCGCACCGGAGAGGATGGACAGACCGATCGCGTCGGCGTCCTCCTGGATCGCGGTGTCCACCACCTGCTCGGGCGTCTGATGCAGGCCGGTGTAGATGACCTCCATACCCGCGTCACGCAGTGCCCTAGCGATCACCTTGGCCCCGCGATCATGACCGTCGAGACCCGGCTTGGCCACCACCACGCGGATCGGACCGGCTGCCACACCCATCACTGCCTCCATGTACCGATATCCATCTGTCCGAGCACTGGCATCCCGTGCCGCACCGGCCGGGGAAGTGAACGAACGTTATCTCCAGCATCTCGCACCCGGCAGTTTCACGGTGTGGAGCGAGGGGGAAATCACACGATGGGACACGTTCGCTGCGCGCCACTCCCGTATCCAGCGGTCCACGGACCGCCCCCGGGACGGCGCAAGGGGAGCCGCAACGAGGTCGCCGTGCCACCGCGCCGTCCGCTGCGCGCCGTGGTGACGCGGCACATCGGCGATCGCGCCGGTATGCAGGGCGCCACCGGCGCTGACCACGCACCGCCGTACGGCCTCTGCCACGCCTCCCCGCTACGGGCACACGGGGGACAGAGCCGTCCTCTCGCGTGCCGACCGGGAGGTCGACCATGACCATCACGAGGGTCCTGCCCTTTCGTCCGCCGTGCCTGCTCTCGCCCGCCAGACTGGCGGGGCTCTCCATGGCTCTGCTGAAAGCGACCGCACTCGAGGTGGCGATCCTCGCCGGCCACCTCCTTCTTTACCCGTCGGGCATCGTCCAGGAACGCCGGATCGCCGCCGAACTGCCGCCGCCCGACGCCCCCCGGCTCCCCGCGGAGAGCCGCCCGCCGGTCGTCCTGCTGCACGGCTTCATCGACAACCGCTCGGTCTTCGTCCTGCTGCGCCGCTCCCTGGCCCAGCACGGCGGCCAGCACGTGGAGTCCCTGAACTACTCCCCTCTCACGTGCGACATCCGCACTGCCGCCGAGTTGCTCGGCCGCCACATAGAGGAGATCTGCGAGCGCACGGGCCATCACCAGGTCGACATCGTCGGACACAGCCTCGGCGGCCTGATAGCCCGCTACTACGCGCAGCGCCTGGGCGGCGACGCACGCGTGCGCACGCTGGTCACCCTCGGTACCCCACATGAGGGAACGCGGGTCGTGCCGCTGGCCGACGCGCACCCCATCGTGCGCCAGATGCGCCCCGGCTCGGACGTGATCGAGGAGCTGCGCGAGCCCGCGCCGGACTGCAGGACGCGTTTCGTGAGCTTCTGGAGCGACCTGGACCAGCTGATGGCTCCCCTCGAAACGGCCTGCGTCAACCATCCCGACCTGATCGCGCAGAACGTACGTGTCTCCGGTATCGGTCATCTCGCCCTGCCGGTGCACCCCGCGGTCGCCGCCGGAATCCGCCAGGCCCTCGACCTGCCTGCCCCGGGGACCCCCGCGACGGGTGCCGAGAACGGACTGACGGTGGCCTGAGGGGCAGTTCCGCACCTCGCGGAGCAGCGAATTTGTCGAACGGACTTCGAACGCAGGGCCAAAGCTGTGCCCGCAGTCCGCCGAAAGACGGCCGAATGCCCGTTTCCTGAGAGCGTGAAACCTGACGAAGATTGTCGCGCCCGCATACCGCCGGGTACAGTCGCCGCACTGCTCTGCCCCCTGCTGCCGAGGCGAAAGAGAAGTTGGTGAACGACCGTCACCCGTCGGGGAGCTCGACACCCCCGGCCTCGGCACCCGCCGACTATGCGCCCTACGCGGCGTATGACCAGCAGAGCACCCCGCAGGGCGCCTATGCCGGATACGACGGCTTCTCCACCGGAAGCTTCGACACCACGGGCAGCTATGCGACGGCCGGTCCCGACACCGGGAGCTTCGCGTCCGACCCGCTCTTCGGCGACATGCCCGGCAGCTCGTACGACACCGGCCAGTGGGCCACGACGGGCACGCAGCAGACGCTGAACTACGACCCGTACGCCGCGCAGCACCGGGCCGCGTACGACACGGGCGGGTACGAGACCGGCAGCTACGACACCACGGCGATGTGGTCCACCGGCGGCTACCAGCACCTCTCCGCCGACATCCCGGCCCAGTCCGGCCCCGACACCAGCGGCCAGTGGGACGCCACCGCCTGGAACCAGCCGCAGCAGACCGGCCAGTGGGAGACGCAGGCCTTCGACACCGGCGCGTACGACGCGACCGCGTGGAACTCCGGCGGCCAGGACATGACGTACGGGGCCGGTGCCACCGGGACGCATGAGGCGTTCGGCACCCCCGAGACGCTCGATGCTCTCGGGACGCACGACTCACTCGGTACGCAGGACGCACTCGGGACGTACGAAGCCGGGGACACGCCCGGAGCGCCGGACACGTACGAGGCTGCTGAAACGTACGAGCATTCGCCCTACGACACCGGGTCCTACGCAACCGAGCCCTACCCCGCCGGGGAGCACTCCCCCGAGGCCTACGCCCAACCGGTTCCCGCCGAGCACGAGTTCACGCCCGACGAGGCTCCCGCCGATTCGCTCGGCCCGGTCGAGCCGAGCCTGGTCGGCCTTGCCGGTGACGACGGGCCGCCGGTCACGGACCGCTCGCACGGCACCCGCTCGCGGGCCCGCCGCCGCTCGCCCGCCAAGCGCTCCGCGCTCTTCACCGTCGCCGTGCCGTCCGCCTGCGTGATGGGCGTCGCGGGTATCGCCGCCGCTTCCGTGGGTGACTTCGGCGGCGGCGGCGAGAAGGAGGCGCAGGCGGCTTCCGCTCCGGACCCCGCGTCCGTGCAGCCCTCCGCCGCCAACAACAAGCTCGACACGCAGCTGGCCAACCTCTCCGCGGACGCCGGTGACTTCGCCGACCGCGCGAGCCGCACCCAGGAGCGCATCGACCTCAAGGCGGAGAAGGTCGCCGCCGAGAAGAAGGCCGCCGAGGAAGCCGCGCGCAAGGAGCGCCTGCGCCCCAAGTTCGCGCTGCCGGTCAAGCAGCACGGCCTGAGCGCGTACTACGGCCAGGCCGGCATCAACTGGATGTCCGCGCACTCCGGAATCGACTTCCCGGTGTCGTACGGCACCGAGGTGCTCGCCGCCACCGACGGCACCGTCTCCACGAAGTGGAACAGCGCCTACGGCAACATGGCGATCGTGACCGCCAAGGACGGCACGGAGACGTGGTACTGCCACCTCTCCACGCACAAGGTTTCCAGCGGCCCGGTCAAGGCCGGCGACCCCATCGCGTTCTCCGGGAACTCCGGCAACTCCACGGGTCCGCACCTGCACTTCGAGGTGCGTCCCGGCGGCGGCTCGGCGATCGACCCGCTGCCGTGGCTGCGCAGCCACGGCCTCGACCCGACGTAACTCCGGCCGCCGCCGCGCGCGTTACAGCTTCTCCACCGGCGCGTACCGCAGCAGCAGCCGCTTCGGCTTCGGCTCTCCGAAGTCCACCGTCGCCTCGGCGTTCGCGCCCGTGCCCTTCACCCCGACCACGGTCCCGAGGCCGAACTGGTCGTGCGTGACCCGGTCCCCCACCGACAGTGCGACCACCGGCTTCTCCGTGGCGCGGCGCGTGGCGAAGCCCTGCGCGCCCCCGGTGCGCGAGCGCGACGACGACAAGGAGGAGGCGATTCCCGCTGCGGGCCCCGAGGATGCCGGTGCGCCGACGGAACCCGTCCGCTTCCAGTCCAGGTGCGCCTCCGGGATCTCCTCCAGGAACCGCGAGGGCGGGTTGTACGAAGGCTGTCCCCAGGCGCTGCGCATCGAGGACCGCGTCAGGTAGAGCCGCTCCCGCGCGCGCGTGATGCCCACGTACGCAAGGCGGCGCTCTTCCTCGAGCTCCTTGACCTGGCCGAGGGAGCGCATGTGCGGGAAGACGCCGTCCTCCATGCCGGTCAGGAAGACGACCGGGAACTCCAGGCCCTTGGCGGTGTGCAGCGTCATCAGTGTGATGACCCCGGAGCCGTCGTCCTCCTCGTCGGGGATCTGGTCCGAGTCGGCGACGAGCGCGACCCGCTCCAGGAACTCGGAGAGCGTGCCCGAAGCACCGGTGCCCGCGCCCGCGTCCTCTGCGCCCTCGGTCTCCCCTCCGCCTTCGCCGCTCTCACCGGCTGCACCGGCCTCGCCGCCCGCACCGCTGTCCTGTTCGAACTCCAGGGCCACGGCGGCGAGTTCCTGGAGGTTCTCGATGCGCGTCTCGTCCTGCGGGTCGGTCGAGGCCTGGAGCTCGGCGAGATACCCGGTCCGTTCGAGCACGGCCTCCAGGACGACGGCAGGGCCCGCGCCGGACTCGACGATGGTCCGCAGCTCCTCCATCAGCGTGTTGAAACGCTTGACGGCGTTCGCCGAGCGGGCCGCCATCCCGTACGCCTCGTCGACGCGCTTCAGCGCCTGCGGGAAGGAGATCTTCTCGCGCTGCGAGAGCGCGTCGATCATCGCCTCGGCGCGGTCGCCGATGCCCCTCTTGGGTACGTTGAGAATGCGCCGCAGCGGGACGGAGTCCTCCGGGTTGGCGAGCACGCGCAGATACGCGAGGACGTCCCGGACTTCCTTGCGCTCGTAGAAGCGCACGCCACCGACGACCTTGTAGGGCAGGCCGACGCGGATGAAGATCTCTTCGAAGACACGGGACTGCGCGTTCGTCCGGTAGAAGATCGCGACGTCACCGGCCTTCGCGTCGCCCGCGTCGGTGAGCCGGTCGATCTCGTCGGCGACGAACTGCGCCTCGTCGTGTTCGGTGTCGGCGACATAGCCGATGATGCCCGCACCCGCGCCCGCGTTGGTCCACAGGTTCTTGGGG
The DNA here is from genome assembly GCF_050270335.1 of Streptomyces sp. NPDC059900. Classification (NCBI taxonomy): domain Bacteria; kingdom Bacillati; phylum Actinomycetota; class Actinomycetes; order Kitasatosporales; family Streptomycetaceae; genus Streptomyces; species Streptomyces sp. NPDC059900. Next base: position 2,754 of record NZ_JBNNJZ010000119.1, on the reverse strand, counting down.
CGGCGGCTTTCGTTGCGCTCGATGACGGCGTTGGCGGCGGTCAGGATCGTCTGCGTGGAGCGGTAGTTCTGCTCCAGGAGGATCGTCGTCGCGTCCGGGTAGTCCTCCTCGAACTGGAGGATGTTGCGGATGGTGGCGCCGCGGAAGGCGTAGATCGACTGGTCGGCGTCACCCACGACACACAACTCGGCCGGGTCGTCCCCCTCTCCCCCGGAAGGACCGACCAACTCTCGCACCAGGGCGTACTGGGCGTGGTTGGTGTCCTGGTACTCGTCGACCATCACGTGCCGGAAGCGGCGGCGGTAGTGCTCGGCGACGTCCGGGAACGCGCGGAACATGTGGACCGTCGTCATGATCAGGTCGTCGAAGTCGAGGGCGTTCGCCTCGCGCAGCCGCGACTGGTACATCGCGTATGCCTGGGCAAGCGTCTTCTCGAAGCCGTCGGCGGCCTGACCTGCGAAGGTCTCCTCGTCGATCAGCTCGTTCTTCAAGTTCGAGATCTTGGCGCTGAAGGACTTCGGCGGGAACTTCTTCGGGTCGATGTCCAGGTCACGGCAGACCAGTGCCATCAGGCGCTTGGAGTCCGCGGCGTCGTAGATCGAGAAGGAGGACGTGAAGCCGAGCTTCTTCGACTCGCGGCGCAGGATGCGGACGCACGCGCTGTGGAAGGTCGACACCCACATCGCGTTGGCCCGCGGGCCGACGAGCTGCTCGACGCGCTCCTTCATCTCGCCGGCGGCCTTGTTCGTGAACGTGATCGCCAGGATCTGGCCCGGGTGCACGTGCCGCTCGGCCAGGAGGTGCGCGATGCGGTGCGTGAGGACCCGGGTCTTGCCGGAGCCCGCGCCCGCGACGATGAGCAGCGGGGAGTCCGCGTGCACGACGGCCGCGCGCTGGTTCTCGTTGAGACCGTCGAGGAGGGCCGCCGGGTCGATCACGGGGCGCGGGGCGCCGCCGCGGTAGTGCGCGTCGCGCGGTGCGGGCGCGTCGAACTTCCCGTCGAACAGATCATCCGGAATGGATTCCGGAGCGCTGTCCTCGGGCGGTGGCGGGGGCTCTTCCTCCGAAGCCCGCGAGGGCTTGAGGTCCGCCAGGAAGCTGTCATCAAAGAGGCTGCTCATCGCCTCCCGAGTCTAGGCGGCCCCACTGACAACCCGCCCCGGGTTCCGGCCACGTCACTCAGCCTACGCCCTGCCCGCGGACGATTACTCTCCGCTTAGGCGCGACGTGCCCGCGTCAAGAGCTTCGTAAAGTAACGAAAATGTATCGGGCATATCGAACATCAACCTTCACACGGACCACACGAGTTGGCTAGCGTGCTGCGCGGGCTGCTCGTACTCCCACCGGCGAACCCCGCCGGTAACGTGTGGCCTCCGCCGAGTTCGATCTCCTCGGAGCCGGGGACCCACGATGAACTTGGGGTGAATCGGTCCCGTACGCAGTACGGGACTGTAGGGCAACCTTCCGGAACCACCCGCCCGAACCCGACAGCTAACCCGGTAGGCGGTCTACGGAAGGAGTCGCCTCCCTTGGCGTCGCACCGCAAGCCGCGGACCCGCATTGCCGCCCTACGCGCCACTCCCGCCCTCGGCATCACGACGGCGGCCCTCACCTCCGTGGCCCTGCTGTCACAGAGCGCGCAGGCGGCACCGTCCGCACCGCAGAAGCCCAGCCTCGAAGAGGTCCAGAAGAAGGTGGACGACCTCTACCACCAGGCGGGCGTGGCCACACAGAAGTACAACTCGGCCAAGGAGCGCACCGACAAGCAGCGCAAGAAGGTCGACACCCTGCTCGACGACGTGGCCGAGCGCACCGACAAGCTGAACGAGGCCCGCCAGGAGCTGGGCTCGTTCGCCGCTGCGCAGTACCGCACCGGCGCCGTCTCCGAGACCGCCACGATGATGCTGGCCGACGACCCGCAGGGGTACTTCGACCAGAACCATCTGTCGGACCGGCTGACCGCGCGCCAGAAGAAGGCGGTCGACGACTACCAGACGAAGCAGGCCGCCGCGACGAAGCAGCGCACGAAGGCCGCCAAGAGCCTTCAGACGCTGAGCGACTCGCGGGACGACCTCAAGACGAGCAAGCAGGACGTCCAGGAGAAGCTGGGCAAGGCGCGCACGCTGCTCTCGGAGCTGACGGCCGAGGAGAAGGCGCGGCTCGCGGCGATCGAGAAGAAGAAGGAAGAGGCGGCCAAGCGCAAGGCCGCCGAGCTGGCCCGCAAGCAGGAGGCCGAGGCGGAGGCCAAGCGCAAGGCGGCTGAAGAGGCCGCCGCCAAGGAGCGCGAGAAGAACAAGGAGACCCCCGACTCGGGCTCCGGTTCCGACACCGGCTCCGGCTCCGGCACGGGCTCCGGCGGCACGGACGGCGCTTACGCGACGAAGGCCGCGAAGGTCATCAACTTCGCGGAGGCCCAGATCGGCAAGCCGTACGTGTGGGGTGCCACCGGCCCCGACTCGTACGACTGCTCCGGGCTCACCCAGGACGCGTGGAAGGCCGCGGGGATCTCCCTGCCGCGTACGACGTGGGACCAGGTGAAGGTCGGCACGACCGTGAAGACGGCCGACGCCAAGCCTGGTGACCTGGTCTTCTTCTACGACGACATCAGCCACGTCGGGATCTACATCGGCGACGGCAAGATGATCCACGCCCCGAAGCCGGGTGCGAACGTCCGCACCGAGTCGATCTACTACATGCCGATCCACAGCGTGGTGCGGCCCGCGGAACCGTCACGATCGTCGCTCACGGAAAACG